>JAQUTS010000028.1 GCA_028694275.1 Candidatus Gastranaerophilales bacterium | reverse complement strand
TAATTGCGGCATTAAGGGAGATTTTGGCTTTTTATGAATGATATAAAACAAAATCATAATATAGTTCCAAGCGGGTACAGAATCCTTTATGTTCTTATGCTTTTGCTTCAATCGCCTATGAGTCAAAAAGAAATTAATGATAAATTGTCAAAAAATCCAAGCATTGAGCAAAGTTTTACAAAAGAAACTCTTCTTAAAATCATTAACACTCTTAGGGCTTCGGGTATTAAAATCGAAAAGCAAAAAGGTTTGTATTATATATCCAAGCTTCCGTGGGAGTTTGATCTTGATGAAAAATACCTGGATATTCTTTTCAACTTGGGCTGTTTTGTCGGGGCTTTAGAACAAAGAGAACTTTTGAAAAACTATAATTTGTTTTTGAGTAATTTATTCAGATACTTGCCTGATGAGAGAATTCGCAAGTTTCAGGGGTCTTTTCTTGGGGCAAAAAATAAAGACAAATACGGCAAATACTCTCTTTTGATAAAGAAACTTGAACAGGCAAAGAAAAATAATTGCCGTATAAAAATAGTTTTTAACAAAGAAAGCTATATTTTTGATACTTATTATATGGAATATAATTCGAAGGAGGTTTTTGTGACAGGATATAATTTGAAAGATCATGAAAACAAAACGATGAACCTTGGTGAAATTGCAAGCATTAAGCAACTTCCGCAGAAATCATCAGGGATGTTTTTTCCCTCAAATGTTACTTTCAAAATCAAAGGAAGGTTGGCCAAATCGTACAATCTTCGCGAAAATGAAAAACTTATAGATTTTGATAGTAATACTTTGATTATTTCGAATAAGGGTGAAGATAAGCAAAAACTTTTAAGACGAATTATCAAATATAAAAATCTTTGCGAAATTATAGCCCCTGATTCTATGAAAGAAGAATTTAAGGCGATTTTAAGGCGAACATTGAACAATTACGATAGTAGTAGTTTAAATCTCTGAAATGCTTTAAAATCAAGCATTTGAAGGATGCGATAGACCACAAATACTTATTATGGTTGTTTTTTAATGTTGCAAAATCTTAAAACTATTGCCATGTAAGGCGTTCTGACTATAATAGATTTTGTAGACTTTAAGAAAGGAGTTCTCCAATGAATAAAGAACAATTAGTACAAGAAGTAGCTAAAGTAGCAAAAGTATCTCAAAAAGAAGCAGGCGAAGTATTGAACGCAATTATTTCTGTTGTAGAAACAACAGTTTCAAAAGGCGATAAAGTAACTTTGGTTGGATTCGGAACTTTTGAATCTCGCAAAAGAGCTGCTAGAACTGGCAGAAACCCACAAACTGGTGCTGAAATCAAAATCGCAGCTAAAAAAGTTCCAGCTTTCTCTGCAGGTAAAAAATTCAAAGAGCTTTGCAAATAGGCTACTAATTGATTTTTATATAAAGAGCAAAACCGAAGGGCTTTGCTCTTTTTTATTGCCTTTAAAAACTCAAATCTCCGTAATTTCCGCTTATTAGAGGAGGATAAAACTTTGTATAAAGTTTATTATAATCTTGGGGAATAATAGGAGGTTTTATGAGTAGTAGTACTGCTGTAGCGACTTTTTCGGGTATGGGGTCAGGATTGCCTGTAGATCAATTGATTGAGGCAACCATTGCACAGAATTCAACACGTCTGAATAAATATCAAGAGGACCAAACTCTTTATACCAAGCAAAAAAGTGCCTATAGCACAATCAAAACAAAGTACAGCAGTTTTGATTCTGCCATGCAAAAAGTCTTAGACAGTAAGCTGATTTATGCTTATGATTTATTTGATAGAAAATCGGTTGATATTTCTGATAAATCTGTAGCAACTGTTTCCACGGGAAAGGGAGCTGTTTCAGGTTCTGCGGAAATCAAAGTTAATTCACTTGCTACTCCTGCTCAGGTTTCGTTATCAAATTTGGGTTCTCCTATTACATCGAGTATTTCTTTGAATGATATCGGTGTAATTGACGGTTCTTTTGCCCTTTCTTTTGTAAAAGATGATGGGAAGGGAGTTAACGTAAACGTAGATATTACAATCGATGATACAATTGATTCTTACATGACAAAGCTGAATAAAGCTTTGTTGAAAAATGATGATGATGAAGATACCGGATTAAGTGGCTCTATAGGTTATAATGTTGATGAAAATGGGGTTTTTACCCTTGATTTTTCTACTGTAGAAGGTGGGGTTTTGAACCCTAAAAACCCGTATCCTAAATCCAAATCGAACTTTGCGGATGTTTTTGGTTTTACCAAAAACGCAGACTCTACAACGATGACATCCAAACCGGTATCGAGTTTGAATCTTGACGGTAAGATTTCAGATAATTCAATAGGACTTTTGGGTTTTGATGCCAGCACATTAACACTTCCTGAAACAATCAATATCGGGGGCTTGGACATAGAAGTCACGGCAGATACTACTTTGCGTCAGATTATGAACAAAGTAAACGAAGAATCTGATTGTCAGGTAAAAATGGGCTACAATCAAACCACAAACACCATGACAATTAAGGCCAAAGATGATTTTTATTCGGATAATATTTTCTTCAGCGGGAAAGCTCTTCTCTCAGGTCTTGGCTTGACTGATGAAAACGGTATTGTAAAAACAGAAATTCAAACCCAAAGAAAATCAGGAGAAATTGTTGTTGACGGCAAAACTATTTCTATCAGATCAAATAAGGTTACTGCTGCAGATACAGGTTTGACAGGGGTTACTATTAACCTGAAATCCGTTACCCCGGCAGATGAGCCTTTGACAATTTCTATCTCGGATAACACGGATGATTTGACAAATGCTCTTCAAGCTGTTGTTGATGCATATAATGCAATTGTATCTTCTGTTGATGGTTATACTTATGTTGATACAAGTGAGGATAGTTCGGATACTTCAAGCACTTCAGGGATTTTGAGCAATGACTATACAATCAAGTCAATGCAGACAACATTATCTATGATGATGATGACACCTGTTGATTCTAACCTTTCTTATAAGTCACTTTCTTTGATAGGGTTTTCAACTTCGGATGGTAAATTGGCTTTGGATAAGACTAAATTTTTGAATGCTCTAAGTGATAACCCCACAGATGTTAAGACACTTTTAATCGGGACAAAAGACAAAACAGTCACAGGGGTTTTTGAAAATTTAAAAGCTCAAATTAAGCAATACATGGATTATGATACAGGCTTTTTTGCCACCAAATCAAATTCTTTGACAAGCAGCATTGATAATTTGAATGACTCTATAGAAGCCGAACAAAGAAGACTTGATGCTCAAAGGACTTCTTTGGTAAAGCAATATTCTAATCTTGATTCTATTATGAGTAAATATCAGGCTCAATCAGCAGCCTTCTCTTCATAATTTATTCAAAGTAGTTTTTGTTTTTGATTTCATCAGGAAGAAAACTCTGCTTGGCATTAGGATTATTGTGAGTATAAATATACCCTTCACCAAATCCGTATTTGGAGGCATCTTTATAGTGAGAATCTCTTAAATGCTGCGGTACAGAGTAGTTTTGGCCGTTTTGAATATCTGATAAAGCGTTGTTGATTGCCATATAGGATTTGTTGGATTTTGGAGCATCTGCAACGTATTCAACAGCTTGTGCTAAAGGAATTCTGCCCTCAGGCAACCCTAAGAGTTCAACAGCTTTATATGCATTCATTGCTATAGTGAGCGCATTTGGGTCTGCATTACCGACATCTTCTGAAGCGCAGACAATTAGTCTTCTTGCGATAAACCTTGGGTCTTCGCCCGCTGATATCATTTTGGCAAGCCAGTATATTGCTGCATTTTTATCAGAGCCCCTGAGGCTTTTTTGAAAGGCTGATGCTATGTCATAGTGCTCTTGCACGTCGTATTTTATAGCTTTTGATTGGGCCAGTTCTTGTATGATATCAATGGTTAGAAATTTTTCACCGTCTTTGTATGATGATGCGAAATATGAATTTTCGACAAGATTCAAGGCAAGTCTTGCATCTCCGTTGGCGTATTTGACTATGAAATCCCCTATTTCGCTATCCAGGGTTACTTTGCCGTATTTATCCATCAAATACTTATACCCTTTTCTTATGATTTTGAGCATATTATCGTTATCAATAGGGTTTAGCCTTACGACTTGAGTTCTTGATAAAAGAGCAGGAATTACCTGAAAAGAAGGGTTTTCAGTCGTTGCCCCGATTAGATATATTGTGCCTCTTTCGATATGTGGTAAAAGGGCATCTTGTTGGGTTTTGCTGTAGCGGTGGATTTCATCAATGAACACAATGGTTTTTTGACCGTTACGAAGAGCCGTTTGAGCTTCTTCAACAGAGGCTTTTAGTTCTTTTACTCCTGATGTGACCGCAGAGAGTTCGATGAATTTGCAATCTGTTTCTTTTGCGATGAGCCTTGCAAGAGTTGTCTTGCCGCAACCCGGGGTTCCCCAAATAAGTAAAGAAAAAAGTCTTTTTGAATTAAGAAGATTCAAAACAGCATTATGCTCGCCAAACAGTTGATTTTGCCCCAAAAATTCTCCAAGAGTAACAGGACGCATAAGTTCTGCCAGGGGAGTTTGTTTGTTTTGTTCTTCCAGTACATCAAAAAGGTTCATTGCAAAAAAGCTCCAATCTATTATAATTATCTTAGCATGTACGAGAGATTTTGGCAGTGTAGAAATCTTTTGGAGTAACGGAGAGTTTATTTTGAAAATTTTTGCTAAATTATTTCTGATTTTTTTGATGGTTATATCTATGGCAGGGTGCGCTCAGCAGCAAAAAGATGACCGCATAGAACTTGAGTTTTGGACTTTGCAGCTGAATGATTTTTCGCCTTATATTATGCAAAAAATTGCTTATTATGAAAAAACTCATCCCAATATAAAAATTAAATGGATTGATATTCCTTTTTCTGAGGGAGAAAAGCGCACACTGTCAGCTGTTATGAGTGATGATGTGCCTGATGTTGTAAATCTCAATCCTTCATTTGCATCCACGTTGGAAGCAAAGAAAGTTTTGCTTACGATGAATGGTGATTTTGAAAAAATATACGTCGCACCTGCTTTGAATCTTTGCAAAAACACCGAGGGAAAATACTATGCTTTGCCTTGGTATTTGACATCTTCTGTTACTATTTACAATAAAGAGTTACTCCATCAGGCAGGTCTTTTGACTCCTCCTGAGGGGTATTTTGAGATGTTTGATTTTGCAAAAAAAATCAAACAAAAAACAGGCCATTATGCCTTTATGCCAAACTTGGCAGAAGATGGTAAGATGCTTAAAGTTTTATCAAAACAAGGAGTTGGGCTTGATGAGTTTTTTACAAGCCCAAAAACAATCAAGACGTATACGCTTTTTCGTGGTTTGTATCAAGAGGGGCTTATACCAAAGGGTTCGATTAATCAAACACACAGGGATTCTTTGGAAAAATACATGTCGGGTGATGTGGCTGTTTTAGAGGCAGGGGCTAATTTTTTACAAACTATAAAACAAAACGCGCCTGATATTTTCAAAAACACCGATGTTGCTTTGCAAATGAATCTTCAAGACGGGGTTTTGGATATTTCTTTGATGAATCTTATAATTCCGCTTAAAACAAAACATCCCAAAGAAGCTATGGATTTTGCCCTTTATATGACTAATGACAAAAATCAGCTCGAATTTTGTAAGCTTGCGCCTGTTTTGCCGTCTACCAAAAAGGCTTTATCAGATAAGTTTTTTTATCAGGACAAAAACCTCATAGACAAAGGCAGAAAAATAAGCGCCACCCAGCTTAAACAAGCCAAAAACTCATCAGCACTTTATCCTAATCAAAAGCAAATAAATGAAGTGATTGATTATACAACGCAGTTGATTCTTTTGAACAAAAAACCTATAGACAAGGCCCTACAAGAAGCTCAAAGTGCGCTGTAGCCTGTTGAACCAAATCCGCCTGCTGAGCGATCTGTTTCATCAACACTTACAACGGGTGTGATGGTGGCTTTTTCAATTTTTGCAATTACCATCTGTGCAATTCGATCACCAGGGTTTATGGTGTAGGTTTCTTTTGAAAGATTGATAATACCGATTTTGACTTCGCCTCTGTAGTCTTCATCTATGGTACCCACACAGTTGCTGAGAGTGATACCGTGTTTTATTGCCATGCCTGATCTTGCTCTGATTTGGGCTTCGTAGCCTTTAGGAAGTTGGATTTTGATACCTGTCGGCACAAGAGCTCTATCTAAAGATCCCAAGGTTATCGGTTCTTTTATTGCAGCTGTCAAATCCATTCCCGCCGCGCCTTTTGTGGCATATTCAGGCAAGGATATGCAGTGAGGAAGTTTTTCTATTTTGAGTTCTATTATTGTCATTTTAGGTCTCCGTTTTTATTTTTTAGCTTATAAGAAATAGAGAATAGAGGCAATTTTTTTAAGCGATGGGAGCATAATGAGGTTTTATACTTCAAAGGGTGTAGATTCAGTCTGTGAGGTAAAGAAATACCTTTTTGATTCCGAATATTTACTTATAAGTATGACCTTTGGTCATACCCCAACCTCCTCCCCAAGTCTAGTAGCCGCCCTAATATGGACGGCTTTCTTTTGCGGATTTTTGCAAGGCCGAACGTAGTGAGCGCCGTCTTTGTGAAAAAGCTGAAGAAATGAAGTTTCCAAAGGAAACGAAATGGAGTTCAAAGCTTTTGAACTGCAAATAATCCAAGACAGCGGATTTTTGCAAGGCCGAACGTAGCTTTATGCGGCTTTTTCAGTTTTTTTGAAATTGCTGTAATCATCCAAAATCTGATATCCGACTTCTTTTTCTTTAGGAAGTTCTACAAGTTTTGCAGGAATGCCGGCATGGTGGATTTTGGGGATGAGGTCTTCAGATCTTATCATAATAGGGCCTGAGTAATTATCATCCGTATCGTTGCAGATGAAGCTTACATTCCCTTTCATATCTTTTTTGGAGCCGATGACTGTTATTTCATGGCCACCTATTACTTGTTTATTTTCGTCAAACTCTATGATGCCGATAATTACGTTTGAACCTGATTTCAAAGATTCAAGCAAATGCTGTTCTGTGGCTTTGTGATCAAAATTATAACCTTGGAGTTTTTGATCATCGTCTATGTTTTGGTACACGATAGAAATTTTGGGTTCATCGTCCATTATGCTTTCAAGGAAGTTCTTTTCAAATTCGGTCAAACCTTCATTATTGGTGCTGAATTTGCCATATCTTTTATCTGTTAGAGAGTTGTATGCATCTTGAGATCCAAGATTCATAAAAGCTGATTGCATAAGTGAGCTCACAGAAGATCTTTCACCGGGGTCTTGATGTGAATTTTGGATTTGGGCTCTTATCATTGCGTTTTGATCAGGTTTGACAATTACGTCGATGTGCTCCCAGCTATCAGCAGGTTTTCTGATTTGCGCTTTGAAGTCTTTTAAAAGCTCCAATGATTCGACCATAGAAGGTGCTATGTTTTTGAAGTTTACTCTTTTGGTGAATTTGGGATCGGGAGATGTCAAAGAAGCTGCAATACGAGCGTATTCTGCTGGTTTTTTGTCTGCTATATTGAACTGCATACTGGCCGCAGGGCATGTACTGCTGTATTCTACGTCATATTCTTTTGGGTTCAGAGTTGTTCCCTCAGGAGCGATGTTGTTTTCTTTGAGTTGTTTTTCATAGTTTACAATTTGATTGTTTATTTCTTGAGGAATATCGCCGAATTTTTGCGTAATGATGAAAGGGTTTTCGAGTTCTTTTACGGTTTCTCTGAGGATTACTCTGTTATCGAGACCGCCATGGCGTGGTGTGGTTGCTATTAAATGCAAATTATCCAAAGTCGTAGAACCGTCATTTGAATCTTTGTTCAAAAGGCGGCCTGTTTTAAGAAGATTTTTTAGGTGTTTTTTGGTTTCCGGATCAGCAGCACTTGTAACTTCTTGATATTTCTTTTTTTGTTCGGGGTCTTTGATGGAAGGAGACCCGAAAAGCCCTGAAAAAGCCAAATCCTTTGAGATAGAAGGTGATTGAGGCTGCGAAGCCGCAGGTGCAGAAGGTGTATTTATAGGTGCTGTTGTTGCAGCAGAATTTACATCCTTTTTGGAATAACCAGGATTTGTTATACTGTAATTGTAATTGTTGATTGCACCGATTACCATATTATGACTTTGCACACCACTTCCTATGTATGTATATATAAAAACTCAAAAAAATGTGATATTGCTTATTTTTAGATTTTTTGTAAACAAAGGTGAAGGAACAAGCTTTAAAACAAAGGGGCAAATTTGATCGTAGAGGCTGAAAAAATTAAATTTAAACAAATTTCTGATGAAGAAAGAGCAATTTACTTAAAGCGCATGCTTCGTTTCAAGTATCCTCCTGATAAGTATAGACGTGTATATGAGCAGATTTTGACCGTTCATTCAATAG
Organism: Candidatus Gastranaerophilales bacterium; assembly: GCA_028694275.1. Classification (GTDB taxonomy): domain Bacteria; phylum Cyanobacteriota; class Vampirovibrionia; order Gastranaerophilales; family CAJFVJ01; genus JAEWLZ01. The sequence goes on along the minus strand of JAQUTS010000028.1, from coordinate 6,013 downwards.
AACCCAAAATAAGCAAAAAGGTTTTTAATTCGCTTTGTTTTGATCAAATTAAAGCTTTTGTCAGTGAAATTTGGAACTATAATCAACCCCACAGCGGAGCTTTTGCACAAAGTTTGTACGAGGATGAAATCAGGTGCTTTGACTCTCGCAAAATGATTGAAGAGCTTTTGGGAATTGAGCTTGATGATAAGTGGAACCAAGAAAAAGTTTATAAACTATTAACGGATTTGGAGTGTGATTTCCCTCTTTGGGTTCAAAATTATGATGAGCTTTATGTGAGTTTGCAGAGCGATTATCCCCTTGTTTTGCCTGATATCAAGCAAAACAAAATCCAAAAGGTCATTTTGGTTGAAGGAGCTACAGAAGAAATATTACTCCCGAAGTTTGCATCTGTTTTGGGGTTTGATTTTGTTGAAAATGGGATTTTTGTTATAGCATCGGGTGGCAAAAATCAAGTGGTGAAAGATTATCTTTTTAATCGTGAAAACCTGAAACTGCCTATAGGTGTAATTTTAGACAGTGATGCTACAGAGCAGCTTGATGATATTTCTTGTGTTTTAAGGCCGCAGGATGGAACTTTTTTGGTGGAGGATGGCGAGTTTGAGGATATTTTGCCTTTGGATTTGATTTTGAAGACGCTTAATTTTGAGTTTAAGAATATAAATTCGGTGCAAAAAGACGAATTGGCCCCAGCTATGCCTATGAGCCAGAAGCTTTATGAGCTTTATAAGCTCAAAGGCTTTGGGGAGTTTAAAAAAGTTGAGTTTGCAAAAGCTGTTTTTGAATATGTCAAAACAAAAGATGATGTTGGGGCCAAAATTCAAAACCTTATAGATTTTATAAGACAAGTTTAATTTTCTAAATATTTAATCTCTTTTTATGATATATTTAGTACAATAAAAGTGCGAAGAAGTTTTCGAAAATAGAGATGGGAAAAGTTTAAATGTCAGGTCTTAAATACAAGAGGGTTTTATTGAAACTCAGTGGTGAAGCTCTTATGGGGGAAGAAGATTTTGGAATTTCTCCCGATATAATTAACAAAATTGCCGATGAAATAAAATACCTGCACGATTTGGGTGCAGAGCTTGCGATTGTTGTCGGAGGGGGGAATATTTTTCGAGGAGTAAAAGGAAGTGCCAAATTGGGCGTTGATCAAGCATCCGGAGATTATGTAGGGATGCTTGCTACAGTTATGAATGCTTCCATTTTGCAAGGTGTTCTGCGCAAAAAAGACGTAAGCTGCCGAGTTTTGAGCGCGATTACGATTAATGAAATAGCAGAACCGTATATAAGATTCAGAGCTATGCGCCACCTTGAAAAGGGGCGTGTTGTTATTTTTGCGGCCGGTACAGGAAATCCGTTCTTTACAACAGATACAGCTGCCGCGCTAAGAGCATCAGAAATTGATGCAGAAATGATGCTTATGGCAAAAAACAGAGTTGACGGAGTTTATGACTCTGATCCGAAAGAAAATCCAAACGCCAAAAGATATGATTTTTTAACTTATGATGAAATTCTTCATAAAGATTTAAAAGTCATGGATGCAGCAGCGATTTCTTTATGCAAAAATAGTAATATACCTATTGCGGTGTTTGATTTTGCGGCAAAAGGTTGTATAGAAAAGATTTTAAAAGGTGAAAAGATAGGAACATTTGTAGGAGGTAAAGATGCCAACTGATGAACTTTTGCTAAACGGCGAAGAAAAAATGGAAAAAGCGATAGCTAATTTGAAAAGAGAATTTGCTAATGTTCGTACAGGACGTGCAAATCCGATGATTCTTGATAAAATTCAAGTAGATTATTACGGTATGCCAACACCAATCAGACAAGTTGCAAACGTGACTGTTCAAGATGGTCAAACTCTTGTGATTACACCTTTTGACAGAAATTCCTTGCTTGATGTCGAAAAAGCAATTGCAAAATCAGACCTTGGGCTTACTCCAAACAATGATGGCAGTTGCGTACGTATTACTTTTCCTCAGCCAACTGAAGAAAGACGTCGCGAACTTGTTAAATCGGTCAAAAAACTTGGCGAAGAAGCCAAAGTCGCCGTAAGAAATATCCGTCGTGATATGGTTGATGATTTGAAAAAACTTGAAAAATCAGAAAACCTTCCTGAAGATGTTGTAAAAGGCGTTCAAGATGATATCCAAAAATTGACTGATAAATACACAAAAGAAATTGATTCTAGCGTAGACGATAAAGAAAAAGAGGTTATGACCGTATAATGAAAAGAGTTGTTACAGGGTTAATATTTTTCTCGTTAACACTTGCTTCTATTCTCCTTGGAGGATTTTGGCTTGCATTGTTTTTGGCCATTATTTGTTTCATCGGAGAAAAAGAATATGTTCATTTGAATGAAACAAAAGGCAATAGGCCAAGCTTCACATTCATTGCGTTTTTTGGATTTTTGGTTTTTGGGGCAGCTCTTTTTAACAGATATGACCTGATGATAGCAATAGTTTCTTGTGCAACTATAGTTTCTTTCCTCGCAATTATGACAAGAGAAAGATCCACAATTGCTGACACCGCAACAAGTTTGCTGGGTGTTTTGTACGGAATGCTTTTGCCTGCTCACCTTGTGCTTTTGCGCGGTATTGATAAAAGCGGATTGCATTTTTTGAATTATACATTCAACCCCAAAGGCTTATTTCAACTGAATGAAGGGTTGGGATATTTGATTTTGGTATTTGCCATAATCGTTATGACTGATTGTGGGGCTTATTATATAGGCTCTAAATTCGGCAAAACTCCTCTTGCTCCAAGAATCAGCCCTAAAAAAACCCTCGAAGGTTCAATAGGCGGTTTTATCAGTGCGGTTTTTATCTCTTTGATTGTGGGTTCCGCTATTCATATTGATCCTTTGAACTGTATCGTTGCAGGTATCTTATTCTCAGCCTTTGCACAACTTGGTGATTTGGCAGAATCTATGATGAAAAGAGATGCCAATGCAAAAGATGCCAGTGATTTTTTACCGGGGCATGGTGGGATTTTAGACCGTGCAGACAGTTTTATTTTTACGGCTGCTGTAGCTTATTATTACTTTAACTACGCGTATGATTTTATTAGGTTACTTTCTGAGAGAATATTCTAATGTTTAGTGATGAAAGAGAAAAAGATCTTAAGCTTTTTTTGAAAGAACAAAGGCTCAAATGCTCAAATCTTGTGCTTTTGGATATGGCTTTAACACACAGTTCTTACATCAATGAAAACAGGCTGGAAGCTGACAGTGACTATGAGCGTCTTGAGTTTTTGGGAGATGCGGTTCTCAAACTTATTATCAGTGATTATTTATTTAATATTTTTCCTGAGTATGACGAGGGTCGCTTGAGCAAAATCAGATCAATCATCGTGAGTGATACTGTTTTGGCAAGTTTTGCCCGCAAAATCGGGCTTCAGGATTATATTCAAGTCGGGCCGGCTGAAGAAAAACAAGGCGGCCGTCTTAGAGAATCAACACTTGCTTGCGCTTTTGAAGCTGTTTTGGGAGCTTTATATCTTGACGGTAGGCTTGAGAATCTTTACAGCTTTTTGATAGATTTGGCATCTCGCGAGGTCGAGTTCATTGATAAAAATGATGTTTTTTATAACCCGAAAGCTATTTTGCAAGAATTTACACAGGAAAAATATAAAATTTTGCCTATATATGAAACTGTTTTAGAGTCAGGTCCTGCGCATGATAAGACTTTTGTTGTTCAAGTTATGGTCAAAGACCAAAAAGTAGGCCAAGGGCAAGGCAAAACCAAAAAAGAAGCCCAACAAAAAGCAGCATATGATGCCATTGAAAAATTGGGATTGATAAAAGATGAATAAGATTCTTATTGCGCCGTCTATTTTGTCTGCTGATTTTGCTAATTTGCAATCAGAAATTGAACGCATCGAAAAAGCAGGTGCCGATTGGGTTCATATAGATGTGATGGATGGGCATTTTGTTCCGAATTTGACAATCGGTGCTCCTGTTGTCAAAGGGATCAAAAAAGCTACAAAGCTTCCTTTTGATGTACATTTGATGATAGATGCTCCGTGGAAATATATCCCTGATTTTGTAAAAGCAGGAGCGGACATTATCACTATTCATCAAGAAGCTTGCGTGGAAAATTTGTCTGAAGTTATCGCACAAATCAAATCTTTTGGCATCAAAGCAGGTGTATCAATCAAACCAAAAACTTCTGTTGATGCAATAAAAGATATTTTACCTGAAGTTGATATGGTGCTTGTAATGAGTGTGGAACCGGGGTTTGGCGGGCAGAGTTTTATGTATGAGTCTTTGCCAAAGATAAAAGAATTGAGAAGTCTTTCACACAATCTTGATATTCAGGTGGATGGCGGCATAAATGCTGATACAGCCAAGCTTGTAATCGAGGCAGGGGCCAATATTCTTGTTGCGGGATCAAGTGTATACGGTGCAAAAAATATCGAAGAAGCCATCAATAGTCTTCGCGGGTAGCTATTTTTCGCAGACTATTGTGAACATCTTTTTGTCGGCAAGCCTTTGCCCAAACACCAAATAGAAGTTTTTTGGTGTTTGTATGTGTCGTTTGTTTTGATCAAGATAGCACATAAGTTTGTTTGTTTTTGAATTGTGTTTTATGTCTTTATAGAGTTCTATTTGCAGGTTTTCATACACGTTTATAACTTTTGTTTCGGCTGGTTTTACTTTGGCTGTTTCAGATAGTTTTTGTTTAAATTTTTCCAATAAGGCAAGTTCCAAGAAATTTTTATTCATAGGATCTTTTTCTATCGGAAGATTATAAAGCTCTGTTAAAGAAATATCTTTTAAATACGGCAAAAGGTCAATCAGTTCTTCTTTTGAATTGACAAAGTTGTTTATGGTGAATAAAGTTTTGTCCAATTCTTTTTTTCTTATTCTGTTTTTAATGTCAAAGTTTTTGCAAGTGCGAATTTGTGGCTTGCGAAGAAGTTTGATATTTTCAGCTTTTGTACGTACAAGTTTTTTAAAATTGAGAAGAACCCATTTTACCTTATGCTTAAAATCGAGTCCTGATAGAACTTTTACCCCTTTTGTTCTGTAATCCAGCGAGTAGGAGAGCTTTTTCATAGAATCAAGCGGTATCATTTGGGTGTTCGCTGTGTCTTTTGGGAGTTCTTTAATTTTTAGCGCAGATAAAAATGAGTGCTCGATAATTTTGGGATATCTATGGTAGTAATAATATGTTTCTATCCCGTGAAAACCTATATAAGCATCCAAAAAATCCTTGTACAGAGTCCAGGGCATATATAGCATAGGGTTCAATTTTTCAAACCATTTTTTTTGCGGTTTTACTCTTTTGAGTTTTTTGGTTTTTAGATTTCCCTCTTGCATATCAGATCCACACTTTTGTTGACTCGTGTAAGAGGTTCTGTTATATCAACATTTTTGCCCATTTCAAGAAGGGTTGATGTTATCGCATCAAATTCTGCTCCTTCGCATTTGAAATTCGGCTTGAATATCAATCTTATTGGATTTTCGCTTAAGTCAATTCTTAGCAAAGTTTCATTTTCTTCAACTTTTTGTATTTTGTCATTGCCTGATAAAATCGGATTTTGTGCAGGTGCTATTTTGACTATGTTTTTGGCATCTTTGTATTCTAAGAGTGTCTCATCAGAAACAAGCAACAAGTCATAATTGCTGGATAAAACCTTAAGAAGGCTGTCTATTATGACATCGACTTTGAGGTATTTTTCGAGATTGTTTCCGTATAGAACTTTTTGAATTTTGGTCGGAATGATGGGCTCTGTGTAGCGAAATTCCAGCGGAAAGCCTTTTGTATCACAGACCAAAACTGCTCCCATATATCCGCCTGAAGCTACTTGTTTTGTCATCATGTAGGCAAGTTTTTTATCTTCCATTTTAGATTATGCTCCTGTTTAATGCCGGTGTGTTGTGAGTTAAGAGGTTTCTCAGTTTCATAATTGCTTGTGAGTGAAGCTGACAGACTCGTGATTCTGATACTTCAATGGCTTCACCTATTTCTTTCATTGTCATGTTTTCATGATAATAAAGGGCCAAGAT
>JAQUTS010000170.1 GCA_028694275.1 Candidatus Gastranaerophilales bacterium | reverse complement strand
GTAATTGTCTCTTCAAAAACAAAATCTCCCTCTGTAATTTCTGATCTGATAAGACCTCTTATCAGTACTTCAGGGAATTCTGCTATCATAGGAGCTTCAAACGCCTTATAATAATGAGCCATATTATTCAAAAGAGTAATAAGCTCTTCACCCTGTACTGATTTTTGTTTTTTATTATCGAACAAAACAAGGTTTCCGATGCCGCGCTCGTTAAGTTTTTTATCAAGAGCCTTACCATCATAAAGATACTCTGATTGTTTACCTACTGTGATTTTGTACAAAGGAGGCTGAGCAATATAAATATAACCGTTTTCAATCAAAGGTCTTGCATAGCGGAAGAAGAACGTCAAAAGAAGCGTTCTGATATGCGCACCGTCAACATCAGCATCTGTCATGATGATGATTTTGTGATAACGAAGTTTTTCAAGATCAACATCATCTTCATTCTTACTGATATTAATACCAAGAGCCTGAATCATAGATTGAATCTCATTATTTCCATAAATCTTATCGAGCCTTGCACGCTCTACGTTCAGGATTTTTCCACGCAAAGGCAAAATCGCCTGGAACATTCTGTTACGGCCTTGCTTTGCACTACCACCCGCAGAATCACCCTCAACTATATAAATTTCACATTTTTCAGGTTCGCGATTTGAACAATCGGCCAATTTTCCTGGCAGAGTTGAGTTTTCAAGAACAGTTTTTCTTCTTGTAAGTTCTCTTGCTTTTCTTGCAGCTTCACGAGCACGTGCGGCCTGAAGAGTTTTTTCGATAATAAGTCTTGCAGGTTTTGGGTTAAATTCCAACCACTCTTGGAACTTATCTCTCATAATATCATTTACTGCTGTTTGAGCTTCCGTATTGCCCAATTTTTCTTTTGTCTGACCCTCAAATTGAGGTTCTGAAATCTTAACGCTTACAATAGCAGTCAAACCTTCTCTAACATCCTCACCTGATAGATTACTTTCTGAATCTTTCAAGATGTTATTTTTACGCCCATAATCATTCAAAACACGTGTAATAGCGTTACGGAATCCGGTCAAATGCGTTCCGCCGTGGTGTGTATTGATGTTATTGGCAAAGCTCAAAACATTTTCAGTATAAGAATCCGTATACTGGAATGCAACTTCAACAGCCACGCCGTTATTAGTTCCTTCCATATAAACAGGTTCAGGGAAAATAGTGGTTTTATTTTTGTTCAAAAACTCAACATAACTTCCGATACCACCTTCATAATGGAATTGGGTTTCCGTTTCGGTTTTTTTGTCGATAAAAACAATTCTCAAGCCTTTGTTCAAAAACGCCATCTCGCGAAGTCTGTTTGCGATTACATCACAATCAATTACAGTTGTTTCTTTAAAAATCTCAGGATCAGGCCAAAATGTAGTTTTTGTACCTGTTTTGTCGGTTTGTTCAATTTTTTCGACAGGGCCTGTAGGCTCTCCGCGGAAGTATGTTTGCTTGTGCACCCATCCTTGGCGGGAAACTTCTACGACATATTTTTCTGACAAAGCATTTACAACAGAAGCACCAACTCCGTGAAGACCGCCTGAAACTTTATACCCGCCATCACCAAACTTACCGCCTGCGTGAAGAACAGTATGTACAATCTCAAGAGCGGATTTTCCCGAGTCTTCTTTTACGTCAACAGGAATTCCGCGGCCGTCATCCTCAACAGTTACACTATCATTAGTGTGAACGGTGACACGAATTTCTTTGCAATAACCTGCCAATGATTCATCAACAGAATTGTCGACAATCTCATAAATACAATGGTGAAGACCGCGCTGAGAAGTCGAACCGATATACATACCGGGACGAAGCCTTACTGCCTCCAAACCTTCCAATACCCTAATACTATCCGCGCCGTAAGATGATTGTGCATTTGTCATAAATCTCTAAATATCCTTATTATCTTTTTTACAAGGGGGTTTTAGCCCTCTATAACATTATACCATCAACAAAAATTTGTGCCTATTTATTAACTTTTTTGAATTCTATTTTTACACCCGATAACTCTTTGCCTTATACTTTACATAAAAACAGGTGGGCTTAACCTATCAGGCTATTTTCAAATTCAATGTAAAATTTCAATATATTCTTGATAAAATAATTTTATTAAATAGAGTTTTTTGAGGAGTATCGTATGAAAACCAAAAAAACAATGCTTCTGTTCATTATCGGTCTTGTCACTTTGAGTTTGCTTATAATCATATTCAAACCTGCAAAACTCGGCCTGGATTTGATTGGCGGCTCAAGATTAGTCTTAGAAGCCCAAACAACGGACACGATCAAACAAATTACACCTGATATGATGGACAGTTTGCAATTTGCTATCGAAAAAAGGGTTAACTCTCTTGGAGTTGCAGAAACTATCGTCCAAAGAAGCGGTGAAAGACGTTTGATTGTCGAAATACCAAACATCTCAAACCCTGAACAGGCAAAAAAATACCTTGGAGAAACGGCCGAATTGGATTTTAGAAAACAAGATGCAAGCGGCAAGTGGGTTTCAACAGGATTGACAGGAAAAGACCTTAAAAAAGCCGAAGTAGGATCAGACCCTACAACGGGCGAATGGCAAGTTATGCTTGAATTCAACGATAAAGGAACCAAAAAATTCGGCGAAATCACAAAAGAGCTGGTCCACAAACCAATGGCGATATTCTTTAACGGAGAGCTTCAATCGGCTCCATATATAAACGAACCAATCCTTGGCGGAAAAGCACAAATTACAGGCGGTCAAGGCGGATTTGAATTCAAAGCCGCAAAACAAATGGTTGACCTCCTAAATGCAGGTGCATTACCTATTCCGGCCAAAATCATAGAAGAAAATTCCGTAGGCCCAACATTAGGTGCCGATTCTATTGCAAAAAGCAAAAACGCAGGCATCATAGGCCTTGGGCTTGTAATGCTGTTTATGATTGCATACTACAGACTGCCCGGACTCATCGCAGATGTGGCTTTGATTTTATATGGGATTTTTGTTTTCGCCATATTCAAAATCATCCCTGTAACACTTACCCATGCGGGTATTGCAGGTTTTATCCTGAGTATCGGAATGGCAGTCGATGCTAATATTTTAATATTTGAGAGAACAAAAGAAGAACTCAAAATAGGCAGAA
>JAQUTS010000027.1 GCA_028694275.1 Candidatus Gastranaerophilales bacterium | reverse complement strand
GATCTTTGTAGCATCTGATTTCATTGATTGATACAGTGTTATTTTGGTTGATAATCGGAATGACATTGAGCTCTAATAGTCGATTGAGAGTGTCGTTTAAGCTGAGATATTTTTCACGAATGGAAAAATCATCTTCTGTCAGCAAAATTTGAGCAGTTATGATATCAAATTTGTCAAAACTTTCCTCATAAAAATACATAAGTTTGCTTTGGCCGACTGCTGCGCAGGCTTGTTTGATAGAAACAAGGTTTGGCATTTCGTTCAGTTTTAGTTTTTTGGCCCCGAGTCCGACTGCACCTGATGTAATAATGATAATTTCTTTGCCTTGCTGTTTGAGTTGGGCAATATCTTCGATGAAAGCATAAATGCGCGACAAGGCGAGGTTTCCCGCATCGTTTGTCAAGACATTTGTGCCGAATTTTATTACTATTCTTTGTGCGTTTTTGATTTGTTCGTACATGGTTTTTCTCTTTGAATGAGCTTGTATTCGCCCCAAAGGCTGCTTTTACAACACTTTTATTGTAAACAAGAAATGCATAAATGTAAACAAATATTAACAAAACAAAACATTGCAGAAATCAATTTAGCAATTATTAAAGAGAACGAGTTTTTATATATATGTAAGATATAACAAAGATATCTTATAAGAGAGAAAAAGAGAGAACCTAAAACCCCATAAACCAACTATCCAAATTAACGGATTAGTCTATGCATTTAAACACGTATTAGTAGAGAAATAAGAATTAGAGAGAGTTACAAAATGGCTACAGCATTAGCGATGAAGCCCGGCAGTTCCTCTGGGAATTTTTCACACGCCGGTCAAAACCAATATAGACCTATAAGACGAAGACGACAAGGATCCGATGGCAACATACTGGAATTCAGTTATTTTTCGAATCCTGATAGGCGAATGACATTTGAAAACTCAAAAGATCCGACCTATATAGCCTTTGAGCATATAGATAATCTTCCTTTGCATACGGTTATAAGGGAGATGACCAAAGAAACCTTTAAAGATTTGAAAAAAATCGACCTCAGAACATCGCTATCGAGTTTGATGTTGAGGCGATAAATTAAAATTCTACAAAAACATATTTCTACTTAAAGTTTAATGCAAAATTTTTATTCCCTTCTTGTTTTAAGAAGGGTTTTTCTTTTGCGGGAGAATGTTTTCAAAGTGTTACAAAACATGAAGAGATAAAAATTTCGTAGTATAATAAGAAGCAAACAAGAGAGTTTTTAGTCCTTATTTTGATACGTGATTAAAAGCACAATAGAGTTCCAGGAGAAATATAGTGAAAGACGATTTGATTTTTAAGACGGCTTCTGCGCAAAGAAAAGCCTTATTGGCTAAAGAAATTTCTGCAAAAGAATTACTTGATTTGACTTATGAAAGAATCGAAAAAACAGAGCCTCAAGTAGAGTCTTTCAACTCCTTAACAAAAGAATTGGCCTATGAAACAGCCAAATGTGTCGATGAAAAAATTTCAAAAGGTGAAAATTTACCCCTGTTAGCAGGTGTCCCTTTGGCCCTAAAAGATAATATGTGCGCCAAAAATTCTTTTACAACTGCAAGCAGTAAAATTTTGGCAAATTTTAAATCTCCTTATAATGCTACAGTTGTTGAAAAATTGAACGAAAACCTTATTCCGATTGTGGGAAAGGCAAATCTTGATGAATTTGCGATGGGAAGTTCAACTGAAAATTCCGCAACAAAAACCACTAAAAACCCATGGAATTTGAATAAAGTTCCTGGCGGTTCATCAGGTGGTTCTGCGGCTGCTGTTGCAGCATGCCAAAGCACATTAGCTTTAGGTTCAGATACAGGCGGAAGTATACGTCTTCCTGCAAGTTTTTGCGGGATTGTCGGAATCAAACCTACATATGGCCGAGTTTCTCGCTACGGGTTGATTGCTTTTGCCAGCAGTTTGGATCAAATAGGTCCTTTTGCACGTAATGTTGAAGATGCGGCTTTGCTTTTAGGTGCAATCGCAGGGCATGACAAAAATGATCAAACATCAATTGATTTGCCTGTTGCAGATTATTCAAAAGCTTTGAATACCGATGTAAAGGGGCTTAAAATAGGATTTGTAAAGGAGCTTTTATCAGAAGGTACACAGCCTGAAGTGAAAGCTGCAATTGAAGCTGCTCTAAAAAGTTATGAGGCGATGGGAGCTGAAATTGTTGAAGTTTCGATTCCGCATGTTAAATATTCAATCGGAGTTTATTATATTTTAGCAACTGCTGAAGCTTCATCAAATCTTGCACGTTTTGACGGTGTAAAATACGGCTATCGTACGCAAGAAGCAGAATCTTTGATTGAAATGTACAAAAAAACCAGAGCTGAAGGCTTCGGCGATGAAGTAAAACGCCGTATTATGCTTGGTACGTACGCTTTGAGCTCAGGATATTATGATGCTTATTATAAAAAAGCTCAGCAATTGCGTACAATTATCAAAAATGATTTCGATAAAGTATTTGAAAAAGTTGATTTGATGGTGACACCGACTTGTCCTACAACAGCTTTTGATATAGGGTCCAAATCATCTGATCCTTTGGCTATGTATTTGATGGATATTTGTACAATTACATCCAATTTAGCAGGGGTTCCCGCGATGAGTATTCCTTGCGGGTTTGATAATGACGGTATGCCGATAGGCTTACAGCTTATTGCTCCTATTTTGGGCGAAGAAACTATGATTAAAGCTGCATATAGTTTTGAACAGGCAAATGACTTTAATAAAATAGCTAAACTTTAGTTTGTTAAAGCCTCAGAAGTTATTATTTCGTGGTCTTCCAATTCTTTAAGACTTAACATTGAAAGCTCTAATATTTCAATGTTAAGTTTGAGGTATTCAAGCTGTTCTTTTATAATATTTTTGTTGTCCATAAAAACGCTTTTAATATTGTTGAATATAATCAATGCTATTTTTATGAAAATTTTTAAGCTTCGACTTCGATTTCATCAAGAGAATCTTGCTCGTCGAATTCTTGTTGAATTTGTTTGAGCTTGATATGGTATCTAAACATATAAAAAAGTCCTGAAATCGAAACAAAAGAAATAATTATAATCTGCGTTACAAAGGCCATTGCTATTGCCATTTCTTTGTTTACGCCAAAGGCATCAAGTGCCAAAATAAATGCACATTGATAAGGACCTGTATGTACGGACAAAGACGGTACCATTGAGCTGAAAACAGTTAAACAAAGTAAAAATACAGCCGCAGCATAGCTAAAATGCAATCCAAAGCCGTTAATTATGATAAATAAGAAAATACTCTCAACCGTCCAAAGGGCTATTGTGAGCAAAAATGAATTTGCAAGGCATTTTGGGTTATTTAATACTTCAAAACCGTTGATAAATGATGCTATATGTTTTGTTCCTTGTCTCATTGTATTGACAAAGCGAGTAGGAAGTCCGTATTTTTTGCACAAGATTGTAATTTTGCGAAATAAATCTTCGACATTGCCGAATTTGATTATCCAATAAATAAATCCGAACACACCAAAGAAAATCAAACCTGATGAAATCGCAACATGATAAAGCCATGGCTGATGGAAGAAAAATATCATCACAAAGACCAAAAATCCAAAAACAACTATTCCATCAAGGATTCTCTCCAAGAGAATCGAACTTACGACACTAATACGGCTGATATCAAAGGTGCTTCCGGCCAAGTGTGCTCTGTAAAAATCCCCTGCACGCGCCGGCATAAAACAATTGACGGCATAGCCGATTAATGTGATGCCCATCAAAGTCATAGAGCGAAGCTGAGGCAAATTGAGCATGAGAGTTTTCCATCTTTTGGCTCTGAGCAGATATCCTACAAAGTAGACAGGAATAGCAATAAGCAGTCTTTTAAGGTCAAATTGTTGTAAGTGCTCCCAGATTTTTTGGAAATCCATTTTTTGAAAAATAAAAAATAACAAAATTAAACTTACAATCGCTCCGATATAGCGTTTTTTGATTTTGATTTTCATAAAATAACCTTAAAAATGTCTTTTCATTAGCAATTATACATAAAAATACAGGCATGAAAAAATTATGAAATGATTATAAGCTATTTCATAATAATGGTTTATATGCGTATTGTTGCTTGTTTTTGATTTGCGGATTAATTCATTTAGGCAATAAATCTCTACCCGACTAGAAGGCTTGTATTCCTTTAAAAGTAGATATAATTTAACTTGTAGCAATTGAAAACGGAGGTTTTACTATGAATAAAGAAGATTTAGTGAAAGAGGTCTCTAAAAAGACGCGTATTTCACAAAAATTGGCATCCGAAGTTATTAATTTGACCTTAGAAACTATAGAAAAATCAGTAGCTAAAGGGAAAAAAGTTATTTTGGTGGGTTTTGGTACTTTTGAATTGCGCCATAGAGCCGCAAGAACAGGACGCAACCCTCAAAACGGAAGCGAAATTCATATTCCTGCTAAAAAAGTCCCGGCTTTTTCTGCAGGGAAAAAATTCAAAGAGCTTGCTAACTCATAACATCTCTTTTGTCCTGATTGGGACAGTTCTTTTTCATCTCGTAAAGGGCGGTAAGAATTCTTGCCGCCTTTTTATGTTAAAATTTCATTATGGAAACAAGTTTAAAAGATATTCAAAATTTAGAAGACACAAGAGGTGTGGATATTCAAAAAGTCGGCGTGAAAGATGTCGAGATCCCGCTAATTATTCAGCGCAAAAATGCCCAAGACCAAACAGTCAGAGCAAAAGCGCGAATGAGTGTTTCACTTCCGCGTCATTATAAAGGGACTCATATGTCCAGATTCATTGAGGTTTTGAATGAATGGGGACAAAAAAACCTTCTCGGACAAGATATACAAGGTTGTCTTCAAGATATTCTTCATCGCCTTGATGCCAAATCGGCAGAAGTCAGATTCAATTTTAAATATTTCATAGACAAAAAAGCACCCATTAGTGCTCAGGTTTGTCCTATGGGTTATGATTGTTCATTTGAAGGTGTTATGGACGGTACAGATTACAAGTTTGTTTTGGGGGTTAAAGTTCCTTTGACAACACTTTGCCCTTGCAGCAAAGAAATATCAGATTTTGGGGCACATAATCAAAGAGCTGTCGTGCATGTGCGTCTTAGCTATCCTGAGAGCGATATTTTTTGGATAGAAGATCTTGTAGAATTAATCGAAAGTTGCGGTTCGAGTCCCGTTTATCCTCTGCTGAAGCGTGAAGATGAAAAATTTGTGACAGAACTTGCATACCAAAATCCAAAATTTGTCGAAGATGTAATTCGCGATGTGATTTTGAAGCTTCGCAAAAAATCAGGCGTAAATTGGTTTGAAGTTGAATGCGAAGCTTTTGAAAGTATTCACAACCACAGTGCTTGGGCTTTTCAAGAAGAAGGTACTTTTTAGTAGTCCTTTTTGGTTATAAAATTCCTACTACTTTCTTCGCATGAGAAAGTCGCTGAAACAGTTTTTAATTGAAGTATGATAAAAACGGTTATTATACTTTTTTTGAGTTTGAGTTGTTTACCCTGTTTTGCCCTTCAGTTGAAGGGTGGTGTTGAGCGTCAGGAACTTTTGAAGATGAACACGGTTTCAAATCTTGAAGGTCTTGGGGTTTCTAACGCTCAAGTGGCCGTGCCATCAAAAAACTATTCAACGACAACAGATTCAGCGGGAAATTTTGAAATCCCTAAAAAATTCGCTCCGCCATTTGTGTTGACGGTGAAGAAAAAAGGATATGAGCCTTTTTCTTTGACGGTAAAATCATATGGCAAAGAGCCTTTCCATCTTGTGATTACAGAAGAGTCCGCCAAAAAAATTGCGATAGAATCAGATACATTTCATCTGGGGGACAATTCTTATTCTGAGCATTCTGCTAACGCCGGGGATTTTAGGGGAAGAAGTGTAGGTACTTCTTATGAAAAATCTTTTATGGTCAAAAACCTCGGCCCAAATGAGACCCTTCATCTTACAATAGGATCACTTATCGGCGTTGATACAAAAGAAGCGCGACGTCTTGGCCAAAGCAGGGTAAATGATGCTTATGGTTCTGCGGTTAAGGTGTTTTTCAATTCTAATCAGGTGGCTAATCTTAAAATAAACGGGGATAATCAAAGAATTTTAATTCCAAAAACTTTTGTTCGCCAAAACGGAAAAAACGTGGTCAAAATAATGGCTGGTACAAATCAAACTCAGCGTGATTATGTTGATTATGATGATTTTGAATTTACTAATTTGTTTTTGGACTACAAATAGGATTGTGATATTTGCAAAAATAGTTATATAATTAATGTGAAAAACAAAACAGGAGTTTTATTTTGAGGGTTATCATAGCAGGTTATGGTGAAATGGCAGCTTCTTTGCTCTTGGGAGTATTAGAATCAGGTCATGAAGTTGTCGGGATTTTTCGTCATGACAGAGTGACTTTGAGCCCTGTTAAAAGATTTTTGAAAGATGTTTTTAATGCGGAAGAATTTTTTGTTTTGGCAAAAAAATACAAAATAAAAGAAATAAAAGCCAAAAGTATTAATAGTGAAGAATTTTTTAAAAAAGCATTTAAGCTGCATCCTGATGTGATTTTGGTAGGGTCCTGGGGTGAGGTTTTAGAGCCCAAAATCATCAATATGCCTCGTGTTGCAAGTGTAAATACTCATCCGTCTCTTCTGCCTAAATATAGAGGGCCAAATCCTTATCTTGAAACTATCCGCAACGGTGAAACACAAACAGGGGTTACTTTTCATCTTATTAGTGAGAAACTTGATCGAGGCCCTGTTTTAATGCAGCAAAAAGTGGATATTACGCCCGATGATACAGGCGGTTCTTTGCGAAATAAATGTGTTTTCACCGCAAGGCAAATGGTCAAAGAGCTTCTTGACGGTTTGAATGAAGGCACGACAATGCCATTGGTACAGGATGAAAAATTGTCTTCGTATTATCCCAGAATAAA
Source organism: Candidatus Gastranaerophilales bacterium (assembly GCA_028694275.1). Lineage (GTDB taxonomy): Bacteria > Cyanobacteriota > Vampirovibrionia > Gastranaerophilales > CAJFVJ01 > JAEWLZ01. Next base: position 7,704 of record JAQUTS010000027.1, on the reverse strand, counting down.
ATTGCACGATACTATTATTAATTGGGAGCAAAGTGCTTATCGAATTTATGATCAAATAAGGGCTATGAATCCTTGGCAACATTGTTTTTTGATGCATAAAAGAAATATTCTTCAGGTAAATTCTGCCAAGGTAGTCGATATTGAAGAAAACCTTCCGCCGGGTATGGTGACTTTTAAAAAGGGGTCATCGCTTATTATTTCTACAGGCTTATCAGGGCATGGTGTTTTGTTTGAAAAACCCGAAGTGTTTGGTTTTATGGGGTTTTTATTTGGCAAAATCTATATTAGAAGTAAAATAAAAGTAGGTGACTTTTTAGAGAAAGTTTAATATGTTTATAAATTTTCGACTCTCAGGATGTCTTATCACACTTTTTTTAATGTTTTTTATCTTGCTTTTATTTAAGATGGTAAGTTTTTTATTTCTGCCTTTTATTTTGATTTTTTCAGGTGGCAAAATTTGGGAATTTTGGAAAAATCGTCCCCAAGAATATAAACAAACAAAAGGCAAAACATATAAACAATGCGCTTTTTGCGGGATGAAGGCCGATGGTACAGCTATCAGGTGCCCAAGGTGCAAAAAGACATTTTAGGCCTGACATTTTTATAATCAAAAAATTTCTTCGTGATAAATTCCGCCGCCGCAGATGATTTCGATTACTTTTAGTATGAATTCTCTTGGAGCATCAGTATGATTTATCGGGAATTCTCTGTTTCCAAGGTGTTTTATCTTGATAATACAGCTTTTGTTTTTGTCAGCTGGTATATATAGTGATGCTATCTCTGCTTCGAGGATTTCGGGATAGTCTGTTTCTTGGATTTTTTTATTGTTGAAATTTCCGCTCAAAGCTATAATTCGTCCTGAAAATAAAGGTGCGTCGATTTCTCTTTGAAGAGCCTGAGGTTTATAGTTGCCTCTCATTTTGAATGTGATGGTATGCCACAAAATATTCATCACAAAGGCTGTACGCTCTGATTCCAGCTCTGCGAAGATGTGCTCTGAGGGGATGCTTCTTGATGAGAAAGACTCTTTGAGTGAATTTATTACTGATTCAGATTCTTTCCATATATTGTAAAACATTTCTTTGGTGTTCTCGGTTGCGTTTTGGTGATCGAGGAATTGTTTGTACATATGCGAAGAAATCAGAGAAACGCGCTCCTTTATTACGGAGGCTTTTCTCATGTCATTATCTAAATCCGCGAAATTATTGTTCAAATTACTTCTGTTATCCAAGATAGCACCAAAAATTATTACAAGATTCATTTTATCGTTTAAACAAAAAAAATCATAGCTTTTTATTAAGAAAATGCTTTTTTTTGTTTAAAAACTTCAATTCAAATCTTAACTCAAGTTTCTAAAACGGCTAAAAATCTCTATTCTGAGCTTTTTTGATGATTTTTTCTTGCGACTGTTTAATATTAAGTTTTTGTCTTAAAACCCTTAACAATCTTGGTTTTTAGCGATGCCGAAATATCTTTTTATCTGCCGTATAGGCCATGTGGTCTAAAAATTATTTCAATCAAAAGGTGGATGATTGCATCCTATAACATGGTGTAACTTGTAATTGAGGGGAAATATGCCTTTCAATAGTAAGTGGGAAAAACGGGGAAATAGTTGGCGGTATGATGATAACCGGCTTAGACATAGCTTTACAGCGTATTAATCAAATTGAACAGAATTTTTCTTCTATTCAAAATACAGCGACGGCGCCTGAGCAAAAAACGGCTCAATTGCCAAACTTTGAGACCCTTTTGCAGGACAGATTGACTAACGGTACGTCTTTTGTCAGAAGTACAACAAACAAATCTTCTCTCAGAGGAACTGCAAACACCCATTATGATAGCAAATTCAGTGATCTTGTTCATGCGGCCTCAGCCAAATACGGTGTTGATGAAGACCTCATTAATGGCGTAATCAAAGCCGAATCAGGATTTAACCCTCGTGCTCAATCTCCTGTCGGAGCCAAAGGTCTTATGCAGCTTATGCCTGCAACGGCCAAACACCTTGGCGTGACAGATGTTTTTGACCCTGCTCAAAACATCGAAGGCGGAGTCAAATACTTAAAAAGAATGCTTGATAAGTATGACGGAAACAAATCACTTGCTCTGGCGGCTTATAACGCAGGCCCGGGAGCAGTTGACAGATACGGCGGAGTTCCTCCGTATCGTGAAACACAACAATATGTAAAAAGAATACTAGGCGGTTAAAATTAAATGCTAAGAAGTTTCAGCACCCTACAAAACGGAATAGAAAGAGTTATGGACACCAATGATGTTCTTGCTAATAATATGGCGAACATTAATACGTATGGTTATAAACAGTCCAAAGTTCTTTTCAAAGATATTCAAGAAGTAGAAATCAAAAAACTTCAGCAGCAACAAGGATTTGACCCAACAGAGCAACAAGGAGCTCAAACTGCAGGCAGATTGAGCCTTGGTCCTGCTGTTTCTCAGATGATTATAGATTTTTCTAAAGGTGATTATATTACCACCAACAACAAACTTGATTTTGCAATCAATGGTGATGGTTTTTTCTGTGTGCAAGGCGCAAACAATGAAGAGCTTTATACCAGAAAAGGTAATTTTGTAATCAATTCTCAAGGTATTTTGACAACAACTGATGGGCTTGCAATCGTTAATCGAGATACAAATGGCCCTATCAGAATGCAAATGGACAACAGAAATCCTGAGAATATTGTTATCCAAAAAGATGGTCTTATTAACTACGGAAAAGAGCAAATAGGGCACTTAAAAGTAGTTGATTTTACAAATAAAGATGTGCTGTCACAAGCTGACGGTGCAAATTTCCGTAATAACGGCGGTGCTCCGACTCTTATGCGTAATCCAGAGATTATGCAAGGAGCTTTAGAAACATCTAACGCCAATGCAATCGGAACAATGCTCAAATCAATCGAAGCATCAAGATCTTATGAATCAATGATGGGGGTTGTACAACAAACAAGCGATACTTTGCAAAAAGTAATCAATCAAACAGGTAAATTTTAGAACTAATTAAAAGGGTGGAGGATAACCAATGTTACGAGCTTTAACATCAGCAGCGACAGGGATGATCGCACAACAGATGAACATCGATACTATCTCGAACAACATTGCAAACGTTAACACAACAGGGTATAAAAAAGTTCGTGCAGAGTTTCAGACTCTACTCGGGCAAGTACAACGCTCACCGGGTGCTCTTGTAACACAAGGTACAAACCAACCGGTCGGTATTGAAGTCGGTCTTGGTGTAAAAACTTCTGCAACACAAAGGATTTTCACACCCGGAAATTATGTTTCTACAGGCGGACAGATGGATGTCGCGATTGAGGGTGACGGGTTTTTACAGGTTCAGCTTGATGACGGTATGATCGCATACACTCGTGACGGGTCACTCAAAAGAGATGCAAACGGTGCGGTTACAACTACTGATGGTTATTTGATTCAACCACAGATTACAATTCCGCAAGATGCTTCAAATATTACAATTACGCCAAACGGAACAATTTCAGTTTCAACAGGTAACCAGCCTACACAGGTTGAAGTAGGTACTTTGCAGTTGGTTAAATTCTTGAACCCTGCAGGTCTTTCATCAATCGGAAAAAACCTTTTCATTGAAACCCCCGGTTCAGGCCAGCCTGTACAGGGTATTGCAGGACAAGACGGATTCGGAACGGTTCTTCAAGGTTCATTGGAAGGTTCTAACGTTCAAATAGTAGAGGAACTTGTTTCTTTGATTCAAGCAGAACGTGCTTTTGAATCAAATTCAAAAGTAATTCAAGCAGGTAACGATATGCTTAAAACAGCTAACCAATTGAGATAGGGTAGATAATGACAAAAACAGTAGTTAGAATAGCTTTAATAATCTTTTGTTCGGTGATTTTCACATCATCGTCATTTGCTGCTGTTTTGACTCAAGGTCAGCTTGCTTCAATAGTTGAAAAGCAAGTTGTCAATCAACTCTCAGGCAAAGTTCAAGGGAATCTTGAAGCCAAAGCACTTCTTTTGCCTTTTAATCAGTTTGATATTCCAAACGGAAAATTGAGTGTTCATGTATCTTTGGATAACTACGAATTTGCTCCTAAAAAATACGCCCAAATCACAATCAAAGTAAACGGCCAAAAAGTCAGATCATTCCCAACGCCGATTGCATTGACTCTTTATCAAGATGTTTGGGTAGCAACAGAAAATATTCCTCGCAACAGCACTCTTAAATCAACAGAGTTTGTTTCTGAGAGAAAAAACGTTACACAAAACTATGCACTTGTTATAACAAGTGATAAAAATATCGCAGATTATATTTCTGTAAGAGACATAAAATCAGGCAATATAATCGATAAACGTTTTGTTATGCCAAAACCTGATGTGTCCAAAAATTCTGTTATTTCTTTGATTTTTGACACCGGCGGAATCAATATCGCCATTGATGCAGAATCGCTTCAAAACGGATGCATAGGAGATACAGTCAGAGTAAGAAGCGATGAATACAGAAAATTCTACACAGGAAAAGTAATCGGGATAAATAAAGTATTAGTACAAATTTAAGAGGTTCTTAACAGCAAATGAAAACAGGGTTAATAAAATTAATAATAGCAGTGATTTTAATCAGTACTTTTGTGGGTATTGCATCAGCAGAGTCATTGTTTTCTGCAAGAATTTCTCAAAACAATTACGTTCAGCCAAGAACTTTATTTGGCGGGTCAAGGGCAAGAGTTGTCGGGGACACTGTAAGAGTCCGTGTAGCTGAAAATATCAAAGTTACCGATTCTCAAAAACTCGGCACTTCAAAATCATCTGAAACTCAAGCCAGCTGGAGCAATTTGCTTAGAAATGTTTTCAAAGGGCATGATGGGCTTAATGATGCATTAAACGGTTATGGTGGTGAAAATCAGGTTTCTAATAATGCTCAAGTATCAAGACAAGCTGCTTTTAATAACGAAATCACAACTCAAGTTGTACAGGTTTTGCCAAACGGCAATCTTGTTATTCAAGGGCATAAAACCCTTATAAATGCAGGGGAAACAACAAATGTAATCGTAAGCGGAGTAGTTGATCCAAGGCTTATCGACCAGACAGGTTCTATCAGTTCATCACAAGTGGCTAATCTACAACTTGCGGTATCAGGCAGCGGTACAATTTCTCGTTCCAATCATGAAGGTGTTATCAACAAATACATCAAGTATCTGTTCTAATGTGGGGAAAAAATTAATGAAGAAAACAGTAAGTTTAATACTTTTAATATTATTTGTATCAATGAATGCAACACCTGCTTTTGCGGTATATGACGCAGCAAGAACAGTCCGTATCAAAGATATTACTCACATTGACGGTGTTCGTGATAACCAGGTAATAGGCTACGGTGTTGTTGTCGGCTTGCAAGGTACGGGCGATAACTCTCGTTCTACACAGATTACAAACCAAATGATGTTACAAAACCTCGGAACAGTTATCACCAACTCAAACGATATCAAAAAAGGTAACTCGGCTGCAGTAATAGTAACAGCGACAATTCCTCCTTTCTCTAAAAACGGAGACAGAATTGATGTTACGGTATCATCAATGGCTGATGCAAAAAGTCTTGAAGGCGGTGTTTTAATCCAAACACAACTGCTTGCGCCAAACGGGGAAGTCGTTGCCGTTGCTCAAGGTTCTATCAGCACAAGCGGTACTAACGTTGAGTCTAACGGAACAAAAGTCAGAACAAGTATAACAAACTCTGCGCGTATACCGGGTGGGGCAATCGTAGAGCGTGATATGCAGACTATGATTGGCGGTGAGACATCTTTGAAACTTGTTCTTAACAAAGCTGATTACACAATGGCATCAAGAGTTGCTCAAACGGTGAGTAATAATATTACACAGGCCAAAGCTCTTGATGGAAGTACAATAGAAGTTTATATTCCAGAAAGATACAAAGACGATCGTATTTCGTTTTTGTCTATGCTGGAGAATTTGACCCTAAAAAGCAATTCAGGTGCGGCAAAAGTTGTTATTAACGAAAGAACAGGAACAATTGTTATCGGCTCTGATGTCAAACTTCTTCCTGCGGCGGTTGCCCATGGTAATTTAACCGTAACGGTTACAACTACCAATGAAGTTTCTCAACCTGATGCTTTCTCAAGCGGAACAACAACAGGAGTCCAAAATAGCTCCATCAATGTAAATAAAACACCCGGTAAGCTTGTTCAATTACCTGCGAATAGTAATTTGAATGATCTTGTCAGGGCACTTAACACAATCGGTGTTTCACCGTTTGATTTAATTTCAATTTTGCAGGCCCTAAAAGCAGCAGGCAGTCTTGAAGCAGCAATAGAACTCATCTAATAAAGGGAAAAAGATGATAACCAACAATGTAGATATGAATAATACACTGAATGTTAACGGAAGAGATTTGAGCTCTGTCAATATCCAAAATATCGGCGGAATGAGTATTTCTTCTCAGGACAAACTCAAAAAAACCGCACAAGAATTTGAATCAGTTTTCATTACTCAACTTTTAAATACAATCGATTCGACGGTAGAAAAAACAGGATTTATGTCAGGCGGCATGATTGAGAAAAAATTTAAGTCAATGATGAATCAATACATTGCACAAGATATTTCAAAAAGCCCGAATGCAAATTTCGGATTGGCAAAACAAATTTATGAACAAATGAAAAATATGGTATAGAGAGAAGATAGTAAGAGGTTTTTATTAGATGGTAAGTGGGATTAATAATTTTTCGGGAGCACAGACATTAAGAGCTCTAAATGCATTCAAAACAGACGAAATCACGGTTAAAAGAGGCCAGCTTCAACAAGAAGAACCAAAAGAAGCTATTGCAAAACAACAAAACACAGAAACCCCGTTGAGAGAAGAAATATCTCAGCAAAGAGCAAACGAAATTAGAAAATACGGTGAAATTTTTGATATGAATATATCAAACTCAGACATCAATTATGCACTTACATACGGAAGAAGCGTCATTGTAGATTACAGCGCTTAGGGGGAAAGAATGAAGCAGTATTTGGATAAAGTGGAAGATATTATAAATAAAGAAATCAAAGCATACGGTGTTTTGGAAGAACTGTTGCAAGAAAAAACCGATATCATTATGAAAAGTGATATGGATGGTCTTGAAAATATCGACTCCAAAATTGTTGAACAGACAACAAGTGTGGCTAATCTTGTCAGAGCGAGACAAAACCAATGTATTTATATTGAGCGAATCGACCTTACTTTTTCAGAAATTGTGAACAAAGCTTTTGAAGTAGATCAGGCTCAAGGCCAAAGACTTAATGAAAAAAGAACTTGTATGGAAGAACTGATAGGTAAAGTTCGGCATCAAAATAATATAAATGCCAAACTCATTCAAAATTCTTTGACAATTATGAACAGAACAGTTGATTTTGTTCTCAAAATGATTGCACCTGAGTTGGATTCGTATAATCAAAGAGGGCAAATGAACAAACTAAATGACAATTATAAAATCAGCTCAATTGAGCAAGAGGCGTAAGATACAGAGTTATAAAATGTGCGGGAGGAAAAATTTAAATGGTTAATATCATGCATAGTTTATACAACTCTGTAGATGCTATGAGAATCAATCAAGCAGGATTGAGCGTTGTAAGTAATAACATTGCAAATATGAATACCGAAGGTTACAGCAAACAAAGACTTGATTTGGCTTCTGTAACATATCAATCTGCTACTCTTGGGCAAACAGACAG
>JAQUTS010000026.1 GCA_028694275.1 Candidatus Gastranaerophilales bacterium | reverse complement strand
GTACAAGATGTCTTTGAAAAATCTGATAAATTTACAGAAGCCACAAAAGAATTCAAAGATGATGATTTGAAAAACGCAAATATTCTTATAGATGAAGCAAAAGATGTGAAAGCATCTGATACAACTTCCAAAGAATTTGCGACTAAAGTTTTTGGAGATAAAGAAACTTTGACAATTGAAGATGCCTTGAAAAACTCAGAATACCATTCTCTTGAAGAGATTCAAAAAACATTAGTTGAAAATGCAGACGCTGATATAATTGCTCAAGAAAAAGAGCTTGCTTCTGTAAAAACTGTAGGAGAATCTTTAGAAAACGGCAAAGGAAAAATCTTACAAGAAGGTGCTAAAGAAGGTGATGTTGTTACTAATGTTGTAAAAGAAGACAACGTTGTAAAAATTGAAAAAGGTAAAATGGTAAAAGAAGGCGAAGGATTGAAATTCGTTCCTGAGGCAGAAAACTCCAAAAAACCTCTTTCAGAAGTTGAATCATCAGTCAAAGGATTAAGAGAAGCTTTTGATACTAAAGTTACACAAAGCAAAAATTTTAATATTACAAAAGAAACTAAACTTGCTGATGAAGTTAAAAAAGTTGACTTTGAAAGTGCATTAATCCAAGTTAAAAAAGAAGGTTCTGAAAAAGCAAAAACAGCGTTTGAAGCTTTGAAAGATAAACTTCCAAAAATCAAAAGTGTTAAAGCAGCAGCATTATACGCAGCAGGCGGCGCAGCACTCGGTGCATTGATTGCAGCAGTTGCAGCTCCTTCTAAAAAAGCTGAATAATTAAACAAAATTCAATATATTAATAACTAACTTTAAAAGCGGAGATTTCTCCGCTTTTTGTTTGGTCAAATTTGGCAAAAAAATATCTGAAAGAAAATAAAAAATTTTATTTAAAAAAAACGGTTCTTATGGTAATATATATTTACATAAATTAAAGTTTTGTAATAATATATATTTATGTTTAGATGTAGTAAATTAGTGAATACTTTTCTGGTAAGGGCAGGGACACATGACAGATAATAATGAAACGTTGCAAGAAGAAATTAGCGACCAAGAGCGTATTTTGGTTGTTGACGATGAGGCCAGTATCCGCAGAATCCTCGAAACTCGTCTAAAAATGGTGGGATATGAAGTTATTACAGCCGCAGATGGTGAAGAGGCTTTGGAAATGTATTCCAAGCACAATCCGGATCTTATAATCCTGGATATCATGATGCCAAAACTTGACGGTTATGGAGTCACAAGAGAAGTCAGAAGAACCTCTGATGTTCCTATTATCATCTTGACAGCTCTTGGTGATGTATCAGAAAGAATTACAGGACTTGAACTCGGTGCTGATGATTATGTAATCAAGCCTTTCAGTCCAAAAGAACTTGAAGCTCGTGTAAAGGCTGTTCTCAGAAGAACTAACGGCAAAGAGACTACAAGCTCAGCAAAAGTTACTAAAAACGTTATCACTACAGGAAACATCAAAATCGACACATCTCGTCGTCAGGTTTTCCGCAAAAACGAAAGAATCAGACTTACAGGCATGGAATTTAGCTTGTTGGAGCTTCTTGTAAATAATTCAGGACAAGCTTTCTCAAGAAACGAAATTCTTCAGTATGTTTGGAGCTATCCTGCAGATCACCGCATTGATACTCGTGTAGTTGATGTTCACATTTCAAGATTGCGCTCCAAGCTTGAAACAGACCCTGCAAACCCTGAGTTGATTCTTACAGCTCGCGGAATCGGATATATGTTTCAGCGCATCAGCTAAATCTGATATGCGTCAGGGCATGACAAAGTTTCAAAAAAGAGGCGTTAATCGCCTCTTTTTTTATGTATTCTTTTTTGTGGATGATAAAATAGTCTTATGTTTAGGATGAATGAACAAAACGGAATCAAATATTTCACTTCCACCAAGTTGGAAGGCCTCCACCATGCCTTTACGACTCGAGGATTGGATATGAAAAATTCAACAGACAGACAAAAACTTCTTGTTGAGCTGGGGTTTGTTCCAAGAAATCCTAATCTTTTTATTGAAGAGTCGGATAATCAAACTTGTTTTCAAGAGTCTGAAAGAAACTATCCGTTTATTATGCCAAAGCAAGAACATACTGCCAATATTGCCTTGGTAGAGAACGCTTGGGATGCCAAAAAAGACTTTGCTGCCATTGACGGGGTTATTATAACTGTACCTAATATACCTGTTATGCTCTGTTTTGCAGATTGTGTGCCTGTGGTGTTGTTTTCGCGCAAGGATAATGTTTTGGCTTTATTGCATGCCGGATGGCGAGGTACGGCCGCAGGTATTGTCAAAAAATGCTGCAAAATTTTGATTGATGAGATGGGACTTGATCCCAAAAATATCACCATGGCCATAGGGGCGAGCATTTGTCTTGATGCTTTTGAAACATCCAAAGAGGTTAAAGAAGCCCTCTCTTACTCTATGGATGGTGATTATGAGGAGGTTTTTATAGATAATCACGCAGACTTGAAGAAAATAAATGCCTACCAAGCAATGGAAACTGGCATTGTGTCTATTGACGTGATGGAGTATTGCACAAGTCGTGATAATGATTTATTTTATTCATACAGAAAAGAAAATCAGACGCAATACAGGCATGGTGTTGTTGCGCAATTAAAAGAGGAGTTAGGATGATTAACCAAAAAACGGTGGAATTGATAGGCAATGTGATAAATTATCTTGTGGAGTTTGTTTATAATGATGAGGAAATTTCAGGCGATTTTCATTCTTATTTGCAAATGATCGGATATCAAGGAACTCAAAATGCCAATGTGCAGAAGGTTTTGCTTCCTTATATTTTTGAGCGCAGATTAGGCGATGACAGAGTAACTGTTTTTGATGCTTTTTTGGCGAAGAAAAAACCTGATGAAGAAGTCAAAAAAGTTATTGAGGCTCTAAAAGACAACACTTCTTCTGTTTTTAGGGTCAAAAACATTCTTAAGATTGGTTTTGAACTTTTTAATATTATTAATGAAAAAGATTATCCTGCTTATTCTATGGTGAAAATGACCCACCTGAGAGGCGTTGGTGTCGGGCAGTATATTATTGCAAGAATTTTCCCCTATGATGGAGAGTATTATCTTTTGGAATTGAACGAAGTTATACCTCAATCACAAGAAGAAAAGGCATTTCGTTTTGCCGTAGCCAAGCAGATACAAGAGCCTTCTATGTTATATCGCGATAATCCTGAAAAATTTGCGGAGATAAAATCTGATATAAAAAAAACAGGCAAGCTGTTTGAAGATTTTTTCGGGACAAAAGAAGTCATAACCATTAATAAAAGGGCAGATGAGCTTTTGGGGCTTTTTAACGAATACGTTGAAGGCGGAAAGAAACCGGCCAAAGCGCAAATACAAGCATTAGTCGAAGAGCCTGTTTCTATTGGGTATTTTGATGTTTCATCAGAGTCCTATGATTTTGTCGAAACAGCCGCCTCAGGTTTTGCTTCTCAGAATCGGCCTTATGATATTGGACTTATTTATGATGATGAGCTCGGGCTTTTTGTTATACCTTTTTTAAAAACTTTCAGGTCTGTCTTTCAAGCGGACGATTACACAACAGTAGACGGATGGAAAGAATGTATTAATAATTTTCTTACAAGTGACAAAATTCCTCCATCTGTACTTAAAGAAGTTTCCGCATGGGATTCTAAAAAGTTTCTCAAAATAGTCAATGAAGCTATGGATGATAATCTGAAAAGCTTTAAGGCGATAGAAAAAAAATACAAATATGAATATCTTGAGAGCGAAAAATTTTCTTCGACAACAGTTTTATATTTGTCAAAAGCATTTAGTAAGCTTATGGGTTTTGCGAATGAAGAAAAACCCAAAGTCCCTGCCAATACGGATGTGGGACGTAATGATCCATGTCCTTGCGGAAGCGGCAAAAAATACAAAAAATGTTGCTTGAGATAAAATCCTTTACATAGTGTACTAAGTTTTTTGGGATTTCGCCGACAATAGACTTGTGTAATTATAAACAGGTATTTTTATGTCTCAACCCCATGAGCAATTACCCAACCATAGAACAATCCAGGAAAAGACCCGAGATATTATGCCATCAGGCCTTCATGCCCCTGTTAGTCCAATCAAGCCGACAAAGCGCTTTAATGAGCTTGATGTCAAGATTTTGGAAGACACAGCAGGCGTTGAACTCGATGAAATAGCATTCAAGTTGGAAGTCAAAATGAATGCTATCAATAAAGAAATCGAGCTTATTGATGAACAGATACGGTTGTTTCTTATAATAAATCCCAAAGACAAAGATGCGAAACTTCGCGAACTTTTGATGAAAAAAGGAGAATGTGAACAAATTTTGGCGCAGGTAAAAGAAGAATACCAAAACCTCGGTGATTTTTACAAAATGAGTAATAAAATTGCTGATAAAATTGAACAATGGCAGCAAAAATTAAAAGAAAATACTTTTAATTTTGCCCAAACATCGATAGGAAAGTGGTTTTTTGGGATTGCGCCTTTTTTCAAGTCTCGCAAGTATCTTGGCACAACGGTAGGCAAACTTGATACTCTTTATAAGAGAATGGAGCATATAGTTAATCTCAGACATATTCCATATGGTGAAAAAGAAGAAACAATGGGCGATTTGATAGAATTTATGAAAACGGCAAACCAGTTAGAAGCCAATCTTCACAGCTTTTTTGTATATCAAAAAACCGTGGCTCAAAACGGCAGAACCAGCAAAACTCAATAATTAGAGGTGTTTGTATACTTCTGCTCTGATTTTGTCTATCGGCGGCATTTGCCCGGTCCATATTTCAAAAGCTTTTAGGCCTTGGTGTATAAGCATTTCGATACCTTCTACCGTGCGCAAGTTGCGTTTTTTTGCTTGGCTTAAAAATTCTGTTTCTCTTGGGTTATAGACCAAATCATATACTATAGCCCTTGGATCAAGTGTGTCCATTATTTCATCATCAACAGGGGAGACACCGCAATATTTTCCGAAAGTTCCAAGAGGTGTTGTGTTTATTGCGATTGCAGCATCAGATAGGTTTGTCGATTTTGAATAGTTTTTGACTTCAAAATTCATTGTGGGGAATTTTCTCTCCAAAAACTGACAAATTTCTCTGCCTTTTAAAATATCTGTTGAGAAGAATGTAACTTCTTTTAATCCCATTTGAGAAAGCCCTATTACAACGGCTCTTGAGACGCCGCCTGTGCCGAAAATCACGGCCTTTTCTCCTTTGAGACCGCCTTTGTATTCTTTTGGAATACCTTCTGTAAACCCGTAAACATCGGTGTTATAGCCATATAGGTATTTATCTTCTGATACTTTTACTGTGTTGACCGCTCCTGCCAAATCTGCAATATCATCAACATCTTCTAAAAACAAAGTTACGGGGATTTTTAGAGGAATAGTAACATTGAAACCTGTATACCCGCCTGTTTTTAGGTGTTTTAGCTGTTCAATAAGATCTTCTTGTTCTGTTTCTAAAAGTTCATAGCTGCCGAGCAATCCAAGACATTCCATCGCTGTATGGTGGATTATAGGCGATAGTGATTGCTTAATGGGTGTGCCGATTAAGGCCAGCTTAATCATTTTTATTCCTCAGAACTTTTTTGATATTTGCAAGTTTTGGATGAACATTTGATTACATCACCTTTTTTATAATGTTTTAACTCGAGCAAAGAATCGCACTCAGGGCATTTTTCGCCTGTTGGTTCTCCCCAAAGAGCCACATCACAATCGGGGTATTTGTTGCATCCGTAGAATATTTTACCATATCTTGAACGTTTTTGAATAAGCTCACCGTCACATTTAGGGCATTTGACGCCTGTTTTTACGATAAGTTTTTGTTTGTTTTTACAGTCTTCATTTGTGCAAAGCAGATAATCGCCGTATGGACCGTATCTGATTACCATCTCGCCGCCGCATTTTTCACATTTTTCATCACTTGGTCTGTCATCGGGTGCCTTTTTTTGGTCTTTTGTCAGAGGGACAGATGTTTTGCACTCAGGGTACCCTGTACATCCCAAAAATTGTGTTCCCCAGCGGCTTGTGCGTAATGCTAGCGGTTTTCCGCAGTTTGGGCACATCTCACCTGAGAGAATATCAACTTTTTCCATTTGCTGATTTGCTGTTTCGACTTTGTCGATAAAAGGTTTGTAAAAATCCGTCAAAACTTTTGTTGAAGTTGTTATTTTTTCAGCTATTTCATCGAGTTGGTTTTCCATATTTGCAGTGAATTCATAGTTGATAATGTCATCAAAATGTTTGCCAAGTTGTTCATCAACAGTGCGCCCAAGTTGAGTTGGGGCAAGGCTTTTTTCTTCTTTTATGACGTAATTTTTTTGTTGGATTTTAGAAATAATCGGCGCATAAGTACTCGGTCGGCCGATACCGTATTCTTCCATTATTTTGACTAAACTTGCCTCTGTGTATCTTGCAGGTGGCTGCGTGAAATTTTGTTTTGGGTGTATTTCAAGCAAATCAACCTTTTCGCCTTCTTTAAGATCAGGCATTTTTTCTGCTTTTTGGAGCTCTTCATCATCTTTTTGAACTGCCAAAAACCCTTTGAAAGTAACTTTTCCTGCACCGAGACGGAAAGTATAATCCGCACCGTCTATTTCGATAGAGGTGTTTTCAACTTCGGCATTTGCCATTTGAGAGGCTATGAATCTTTCCCAAATGAGTTTGTACACTCTGTTTTGCTCAGAAGAGAGATATTGCTTGATGGAATCAGGCGTATACTCTATATATGTCGGTCTTATCGCTTCGTGAGCATCTTGTACGTTTTTGCCTTTTTTGGCATATACATTGGGTTCTTTTGGGTAATATTTTTCGCCAAAAGCATTTACAACAAATTCTTTTGCAGCCAAAGTTGCTTCATCAGAAATCCTTGTGCTGTCGGTTCTCATATATGTGATAAGACCGACTGGCCCTTTGTCTCCAAGCTCGATACCTTCGTATAGTTTTTGGGCAACTTGCATTGTTTTGCCTACGCCGTAGCCGAGTTTGTTGCTGGCTTCGCGCTGTAGTGTACTTGTGATGAATGGTGCTGATGGTTTGCGTTGGGAGTTTCTGACAGTGATTTTGTCTACTTTGAATTCGACATTTTTCGCGTTTAAGTCAGAAACTGCTTTATCAGCATCTTTTTGGTTGTTTAGTTCGATTTTTTTGTCTTTATATTTGGTTAATTCAGCCAAAAACGGATCCGATTTACCTTTTTTGAAATCAGCTGTAATTGTCCAATATTCAACAGGAACAAAGGCTTCTATTTCTTTTTCGCGATCACAAATCAATTTTAGGGCAACACTTTGTACACGTCCTGCAGACAGGGTTCTGTTTTTTAGCTTGTCCCAAAGAAGCGGGCTAAGTTTGTATCCCACAAGCCTGTCCAGTACTTGTCTTGTTTGCTGTGCGTGCACTCTGTCCATATCAATTGGACGAGGATTGATTACCGCATTTTGGATGGCGTTTTTTGTGATTTCGTTAAATTCTATACGATAAAGGTTTTTTCCTTTGGTGTTCAAAACCTCTGCAATGTGCCACGCTATTGCCTCTCCCTCACGGTCAGGGTCGGGTGCGAGGTAGATATTGTCAACGGTTTTGGCAGCGTCGTTAAGCTTTTTTACTACTTTTTCTTTTTCCGGTATCACCGCAAAAGTCAAAGCAAAATCATTATCGGCGTCAAAGCCCATGATTTTTTTGGGGAAATCTCTTATATGTCCGTAGCTTGCTTCAATCTGGAAGGATTCTCCCAGGATTTTTTTGATGGTCTTGGCTTTTGCCGGTGACTCAACAATTACAAGCGATTTCTCTTTTTTCTCCGTTTTTTCAGTTTTTTCTTTAGTTTTGGCCATTATAGTGTCCTGATAAATTTTTCTTGTGGCAGTTGTCTTATTATGCCTTGAAGTTCTAGAGATGTCAAAATTACCATCAATTCGGCTGTACTGAGAGCAGTTTCTTTCAAAATAGCATCAATAGATTTGGGCTCTAAGTTAAGAGTTTTATACACTTTTTGTTCATTGTCAAGCAATTTGTGTTTAATTTCTTCTTTTCTGCTTGGGCTTATCTCTTGTGTAATCCAATTCATGATATCCATGATATCTTGGGATTCTGTTATCATAGAGGCACCTTTTTTGATGAGGTTGTTGGGGCCTTTTGCATTTGGGTTAGTGATGAGCCCAGGTATACACATAAGTTCTTTTCCCTGTTCAAGGGCTATGTTGGCGGTGATTAAGGCTCCGCTTTTTTCTGCTGCTTCTCCTACCAAAACTCCTTGACTCATTCCGCTGACGATGCGGTTTCTGTGAGGGAATTGCCATGCCATAGGCTCTATTGTCGGGTAGTATTCAGATATTACCGCGCCGTTTCCATCAATGATTTTGTTAAAAAGTGCTGTGTTTGACTTTGGGTAAATAAAATCAAATCCTCCGCCTAAGACGGCGATTGTTTTCAGGTTTGCATCAAGTGCCGCTTGGTGGGCACAAGTATCAGTGCCAAGAGCCATTCCGCTTATGATGGTTATGTCTTTTGATGGGAGCTCGCGGATTATTTTGCTCAAAATTTCTATTATATAATGGCTGGCTTTTCTGCTGCCGACAACAGCAAGAGCTTTGTTTAGGTTGCAGGTTTTCATATCACCTTTAACAAAAAGACTCGCAGGAGGATTGTGTATATGGCGCAGAAGCTCAGGATAGTCATCATCTTCGTATGTTATTGTTTGTATGTTTCTTGATGATATTTCCTCAAGTGCTTCATCGGGGTTTACTTTCTTTTTTCGTTCCGCAAAATTACTTGCTTTTTGAAGCCCTATGGATTCGATTTGTGCCGCATCAGATGTAGAAGCGTACCATACTTCTTGTATGGAGCCGAATTTTTTGTACATTTCCACTGTGTAAATACTGTCAAAGTCGCATTTGGACAAGGCAATCCAGTATTTGAGATCGTTGTTGTTCATTTGTTTACGATAACAAAAATTTTTAATATTTACAAATAGTATATATTTTTAATTTCCATTATAAGAGGACATAAAATTCTTTTGCTGTCGGCACAAGATCACGGGCGCCTATTAATTCACTTTTGTAGGGTTCTTTTTCTGTGTCTATTGTGGTTTTTAGGACAAATTTGTCTTCGGGTTTTTTGCCGATTTTGTTGGGATAGTATCTGATGTAGTGCGTAAAATCATCACCGCCCACTGTTTTGAGCTCATTAAGTGACGCTTTGAATATTTCTATATCTTCTTTACTTGCAAAATTTTTGACGTTTCTTACCGTGGAAGGCGGAGCGATTACATGTGCTTTGAATCCGAGGTTTTGAGTATTAAGTTGCATGATTTTGACCTTTTCTTTTGCTGTATTTTGTTTAACTTGCCTGAAAGTTTGAAATTTCTTTTTTGGTTGTTTTTCTTTTACATTTTTTAATAAAAAAAACCGCCCGAAGGCGGTAATGAGTTGTGTGTTTAAAATTTGGTCGTCTGTTTTTATTGGTATTAAAAATCTGTTTATAGTATCTTTTCATAGCCGCTGCCGGCCTTATTTTTGTTTAAGGTCATAAATATTGCGCGAACAGAAGATACTGCTGCTATATTAGGCTCTTGCTTTTTGACTTACCAAAGAGCCGAAGATGCTCTCCAGTTTGTCATCTTTTAGAGCTTCATCTGCATTTTTGGGTAGCGCGATGAAGAATGCAAATGGATTTTTGCCTTCTTTATCTTTTTTGTTTGCGCTTACTTCAAAACCGTTACTCAATTCTAATACAGGTTGATCTGATACTGCTTTTTTGGGCGTTTTGAATGCCACAAGGCCGTATCTGTCGATTGCTGCTTGTGAATTAACCATTTTTTGCAAACTCGAGTCAATCTGAACAGTAGTTTGCTCAAATCCTGTTTTTGCTGTTTTTGTTTCCTGGGGCATAAATGTACTCATTTCGCCCACGAGAGTACTGAAGGGGTTTTCTTTGACTGCTGGTGCTGCTTTAGGTGCGGCTTCCTCTAAAACCGGAGCCTTTGCTTTGTTAAAAATCTCCTGAGCTACAAGTTTTAGCTCTTTTCCATTGACTACGCCACTAACGTTCATACCAACCATAGGAACTTTCTCCTTTTAACCAACGACACTTAACTAAATTTTATTTTTAAACACATTTTTTTTATCGACAGTTTTGGGTTTTTCTTTAGAGCTTTATTTAACAAAAATCGTCTTTATTTCTGATAGCTAATAATAGAAGAGGTTTTAGCTGTTTACAAAAGTTCATACTAGTGTCAAAAAATAATATTTTGGTCTTTTAATCATATCGAGGCAATTATGAAAATAAGAAAAATACTATTAATAACAACAATAGCAGGTATAAGTGTCGCAGGAGCATATAAGCCGAGTAGATCCTGGATTGCTGATAAAGCCCGTACTCACTTTCCTTTGTACAGCAGCTACAGAAAAGAGGGAACGAAATTGGCAAATGAGCTTGGAATAAAAGAGCATTCCCACAAAGATGCCTTTGTTCATGCTTATACGAGTGCAGATATTGCTTACAGAAAAGGAGAAAAGGCTGCCAGAATTTTGGGTGACCTTAATGAATGGGCAAGAATAGACAACCCTCCTACTGATAAGTATATGGATGATTTTAATAACCAAAAAGGCATAAAAATAGGCAGACTTTTAAAGGAAAAAGGTGTGCCTATAGATAGTTTGCCCAAAATCCTTAAAGATTCTTTGAATAAAGGTTCTTTTATCTTGGATGTTTCCAAGGTGAAACTCAAAAAATAATCAAAATTGAGGATATGAACCCAAAAATCTTATAAACGTCGTCATAGGCTTGATTTCTGCGAGTGAAAATTGCAGATTTTCATCAGTTATATAAGCTTCGCACTCCAAGAAAAACGTATAAGTCCCGAATGTTTTTTTAGATGGGCGTGATTCGATGGAAGACAGGTTTATATCGTATTTTTTAAACACAGACATAATATCTGCCAGAGCTCCTGCTTTGTTTATTGTTGAGAAGGCAAAAGATGTTCTGTCATTACCTGTTTTGGGAAGTTGAACTCTTCCTATCAATACAAATCTTGTTTTATTATCAGGTTCATCGCTGATGTTCTCGGAGAAAATAGGAACATTGTATATTTCTGCGGCTTTTTTATTGGCTATTGCAGCAGTTGAACAGTCTTTTTGTGTAATTATTTTTACTGCTTCTGCTGTGTTTGGAGCCGCAATAGTATGGGCATTGGCGAGGTTTTTTACTATATATCCGTTGCATTGGGCCAAAGCTTGCGGGTGTGAATAAACTTTTTTTATTTCATCAAGGTTTTTGGCTTTGGTGATAAGGCAGTGTTTTATAGGGACAATGGTTTCTTTTATTATCTGTATATCATTGTCTGTTGTTTTGATTAGGTTATCTATGGATTCTCTTACTGTGCCTTCAATTGAGTTTTCAATCGGAATCACCCCAAAAAGACTTGGGTCTTTATCAACAGAATTTATGATTTTTTTGATGGAACATACAGGCTCAAGCTCGTTTCCGTCTGAGAGTTGTTCTGCTGCAATTTGTGTATTTGATCCGTATGGACCGAAAAATAAAATCTTTTTCATTATTTTATATTACCTAATAATAATTTTTATGCCAAGAAACTTTTATTATATAAGGGGTTTTGCTAAAATAAGTGTAGTTAGCTAGGAAGAAGGTCTTGATATGTTATCGCCGTCAAAAAATTACAGAATTAAAAATGTTATTTCTGATAAAACCCGCGAAAATAAAATGATGAAAAGATTTTATTTAAGGGATCTGGAGAGTCTTGAAGAATTCAAATGTGTAATTTGGGAGGATGTCCTTAGCAGCCTTGATGATGACGCGATAAAAAACGGCAACATTGTGCAGGTTTTGAGCTCTGTTTATAAAGAAACATTTAAAACATCAACCATCACTAAGCTTCATTTAATTAAAAAAGCTCCTGTCGGGCTTTCTAAAGATCAAAGAGAAGAGCTTTTTCAGCTCATGATAGATGAGGTTGTCTTGTTTGAAAACCAGTCTTTGAAAGAGGCTTCTTTGACTATTTTGAAAGAGCATGAAGAGCTTCTAAAAGTATCACCTGCTGCAGAAAAAATGCACCATAACTACGTAGGCGGGCTTTTATTGCATATTTATGAATGTTTGGTTTTTTCAAAGCAGATTCTTGATAAAACGTATCAAAACCTTGATAAAGAACTCATTACAGCAGCTTGCATTACGCATGATTTGGGTAAGATGTTTGAGTATATTATCAATGCCGAAACAGGCGAAGTTTGCCGCAATCCTGAGTTTGATAAAAGCTGGATAAGTCACATTCATTATGGGTTTGCATGGGCTAATAATAACAATTTTCCCGAACTTGCACACATAATGGCATCACACCATGGACGTATTGAATGGGGTGCTATTGTTGAACCTGCAACGGTTGAAGCCAGATTGTTTCATCATATAGACGATTTATCAGCCTATACAGGGCGTATAAGTGCTGATGAAATTGAAGGCTTTGAAATAACAGCCTTAACAAAATAAAAAACCGGCCAAGGCCGGCAATAATTTAAAATAGTTAGGTTAAGGTTAGTTAGTATGTGTGTTTTTTAGCAATCTTCTGTTATGAGTAATTTTTTTAAAAAAATGGGAATCAAAACATCTATTTGCGTTTGATTTCATTGAGGGTTTTATTATACATTGCAACAAATTTCATTCCGTACCACACGGCCTCTGGGTCCACCGATGATACTGTTTCAATATTACAAGTCTTTTTCTCTGCATATAAACGGGCTAGTTTGCGGTCTGTTTCAGTCAGATTAAAGGCCATATCACTCTATCTCCATTTTTGTTATTTATATCTTACATATATATAAAGTATATCCAGGAGGTGGGATTTCAAAATTGATGGGTTTTGTTACATGTTTTAACAATTAATACAGTTGTTAAGAAATGTTACAGTAGATATAGAGTATATATTTTGTGCATGTTCTTGTTATATCAGGGCTTTTGGGAAATCACCGAAATCATGGAAACCATGACAGGGCAAGCATTTTAGCAATTTTTTATTATATGTAGTTTTTATATAAACAAGAACACTTAGTTATTTACTTAATACCCACACATTACCTACCAGAGAGAAAAAGGAGTTACCCAATGGGCGTTGCAATATTTGCAGCTAGAAAAATTGCATTATTGAATTCAATCAACAACCTAGAGTTGATGATGACTCAATTGTCATCTCAACAGATGTCGTTGTCGAATCAATCAATGAATTTGGCTATGCAACAAAATAACCTCTCTCTTTCTGCTCAATCAGGAGCCGGAGGCGGTGGTGGTTTTTGGGGAGCATTAGGTGCTTCAACTTCTGCATTGTCAGGCCTTGGTGGAATACTCGGCGGACAAAAGAACGGCCAATTGGGCAGTGCTATAGGTGCCGGAGTCGGTATGCTGGGCAGCTTGCTTTCAGGCGGCGGTGGCGGCGGTAATGCCAACGCTGTTGCAGCACAACAAACAGCTTTAGATAATAAGTTACTGCAATTGCAACAACAAGAAAAACGCTTGCAGATGACTATGAAACAAATGGAAACTCAGTTGAGTATGAAGAATAAAGAACTCGAATCTGTCGAAAAAGCTGAGGAAAATGCCATTAGACGAGCCACACCAAAATATGACGGTGGGGGCTAGACTACAATAATTGATTAATTAAATTTTCATGGGGTAATTTCTTTCAAGGAGACGGCGTGAGCTATGCTCCTTTTTTTTTGCTTGAAAGAACAAAAACGCCGATTAATCCTGTCAAAAATAGTGCAACACTTGCCCATATCGCAATCGGAAGCCCGTATAAATTGTATACTGAGTCGATTCTGATACTTTCGATGAGGATTCTTGCTACAGAATAGAAAATCAAATACGAAAAAAATATCAATCCGTGTTGATTTGGGTGTTTTGTTTTTATCAGTGTCAACAAAAACATTAAAATAAAGGTATTTGCTATCATTTCATATAAAAAAGTCGGGTGAAAATATTCAAACTGCTCATACCCATCAGGCCTGTCGATAAGCGGAATAAAAAGCTTCCAAGGAAGATTTGTTGGTGCGCCAAAGGCTTCTGAGTTGAAAAAATTTCCAAGTCTTCCGATTATTTGGCCTACAATGAGTGCAAATGTTGTAATGTCTGCATATTGCCACAGATTGAGTCGTTTTGATTTTACGTACATATAACCTGCGATGAAACCACCTATTATGGCACCGTGGATTGATAATCCGCCTGTCCAGAGTTTTGGGATGTCTGCTATATGGTTGGAAAAATATGCCCAGTTAAAAATTGAATAATAGGCTCTTGCCCCTATGATGCCGCCTATTAGGACATAAAACATCAGATCATAAAAGGTATCTACATTTACTTTTGGGTAAAAACGTCTTGTGATTTTTACAGAGGTAAAAAGGCCAAGCAAAATAGCCGCAGCCATGCAAATACCATACCAGTATATTTTTATTGAACCTAAATCTAGTGCTATATCACCGGGAGAAGTAAACATTTGAACCTCTATTCTTGCGGAGCCTGATACGGATTTTGGTATGTTGTCGGATTTTGTTGGTTGATTATGTAACCTTTATATTTTTGGCTGAGAGTTTGAATTTGGCTTTGAACCTGTTCTTTATCTGCTCCGTTTGGTGCTTTTTCCAA
>JAQUTS010000169.1 GCA_028694275.1 Candidatus Gastranaerophilales bacterium | reverse complement strand
CGAGTTCTGCGTCAAATTTTTTTATGGCTTCGATAGTCTCTTTGATTGTTCTTGCCGTTGTGATTACATCTTCAACAATGAGTACTTTTTCTCCTTTTGAGAGCCTATAATCACGACGAAGTTGCAATACTCCGTCTTTTCTTTCGACAAAAAGGAATCTTTTGCCCGATTGTTTGGCAGTTTCATAGCCCATAATGATAGCTCCTATTGCAGGAGAGATTATTGTATCAAACTCCATAGTCTCAAGCTTTGAGGCGAGTTCTTTGCCCAAAATTTCCATAACATCTGGATGTTCGTATAATTTGGCGCACTGAAAATAAGTATCAGAGTGTAATCCTGAAGTAAGGCAAAAATGCCCGCTTAAAAGACCGTTAAACTGTTCTAAAAGTTGTTTTATATCATTAGACATATTCTGCCTCCTTTAGTTTGTTTTGTAGTTCATCCAATGTCGAAAATTTGTGCTTTTGCATAAATTCTTCAAGTTCAATTATAAGTTTTTGAGCGATATCAGGGTGTGTAAAATTAGCAGTACCGATTTGTACAGCCCTTGCCCCGACAGAGAAAAACTCCAAAATATCAACAAGCGTATAAATACCGCCCATTGCTATTATCGGTATATCAACAACTTTGTGTATTCTATCAACAAAAGACAACGCCACAGGTTTGATAGCCTTACCCGATAACCCTCCTGCAACAGTTGTTTTTTTGAACTGACCATTAACAAAATCCAATTTCACTCCCATACCACGTACCGTATTGATGGCAGAAATTGCATCAGCATCGGCATTTTCAGCAGCAAGAGCAACTTCCTCAGGACTTGTGACATTGGGGGAGAGTTTGACAATCAAACACCCGCTATAGCTGTCTCTGACTTTTGATACAAGCTTGTATAAAGAATCCTTATTTACCCCAAACTCAATGCAGCCTGAGTGAACATTCGGGCAAGAGACATTGAGCTCGATGGCTTTAATTTTGTTTTTGTCTGCGATTTTAGCAAGTTCAACATAATCATCAATTGCACTGCCTGCGATATTAAGGATAAAATTAATACCCTGTTCTTGTAAAATCGGTAGTTTTTCTTTCAAAAAAGTCTGAATACCGACATTTTCAAGCCCAATTCTGTTAATCATACCCGATGAAGTTTCAAATATCCTTTGCCCGTCATTACCGAGTCTTGGCTCTTTGGTGATTCCTTTTGTTACAACAGCACCGATTTTTTGCACATCGCAAAAAACCTCAAATTCATTGCTATACCCATAAGTCCCTGACGCAGTGATAATAGGGTTATCAAGTTCAAACTCATTCAATTTTAACGACAAATCTACCATACAACTTCCTCTCCTTTGAACACGGGGCCGTCTTTGCAGACAGTGGCATTTTGAACCTTCCCGTCACGGCGGACTTCTATAACACAGCCTCTGCATATACCGATTCCGCAAGCCATAACTTTTTCCATTGCGATTTCACAATCAATTTTGTGAGACTTGGCTACACTTGAGATGATTCTCAAAACAGCACTGGGAGCGCAAGAAACTATTCTATCAGGAACAAAGTCTTTGATTAAAGTTTCTAAATAATCGCAAATACTGCCTTTTTCGCCAAAAGTCCCATCATCCGTAGAAACAAAATCAAAATCGCCCAAGACATCTTCTTTTGACAAAAACCCTGCCGCTAAAAACGTCTCAGCACCTTCTTCTTTGAGCTTTTTATTCAGATAAAACAAAGGAGCAACTCCTATGCCTGCTCCTATCAATAAAGTCTTTTTGTCATCAATGGTAAAAGTATTGCCCAACGGTGCCGAAAACTCAATACTATCCCCGACTTTTAGTCCCGAAATATACTCCGTTCCCTTGCCTTTTTGCTTGAATAATACCTTCAGTACTCCGTTATCAAAATCAGCAACACTGAAAGGTCTTCTTAGTGTGAGCCCCTCACACAAAATCGAAATATATTGCCCCGGGTTTATTGATTTTAATGTAGGAGATGAAAACTCTATCGAATAAACTTGCTTGTTTATCTGAGTGATAGCTCCGATTTTGCCTGTATGATTTTTCTTTTGCATTTTTTCCCTAACTTGTTTTTAATACAAAAAAAGAAAAGACAAAGCTTTTCTTTTTTAACTAATATTCAAATTTTGTTGGTTTTGTTTTATTTTTATCATCATTTCCACCTTAAAGACATTATAGAATCCTCAAAAAACTGAGTCAAACCTTTTAACAATTTTTTTACATAAAAAACAAAAAAAACATGTTATAATCACCAAATATAGAGATTAAAAGGAGTATTTACAATGACAACTCAAGTCCGTGCAAGCCACCTTCTTGTTGATACAGAAGAAGAAGCACTGAAATTAAGAGAAGAAATTCTTGAAGGAAAACCCTTCGCTGATATTGCCGCAGAAGTATCAAAATGCCCATCAGCAGGATACGGCGGTGATTTGGGATTTTTCTCAAGAGGAATGATGGTTCCTGAATTTGATGAAGCTTCTTTCACTCTGGAAGTCGGTGAGCTCTCTCAACCTATCAAAACACAATTCGGCTGGCATCTTCTGATTGTCACTGACAAAAAATAATCAAAACAAATGAAAAAAGCCCCTGAAAAATCAGGGGCTTTTGATTTATTCATTTACAAAAACTTCTTTATCAAAAGTAAATTTAGCCTTTGCACCTCTTTGGATAACAATTTCATCCCCTTTTAGGCAATAACAAATAGGCCAAGACTCAACAATTTGAGAACACCCTGACTTAAAACGCCCTTTGCCGTCTTTCGGATGAGTCATCCCATCAGCAAAATTTATCACATAATCAAGCCCGGGAATCATACATCCCACAACAAAAAGCCCGGTATTTTTAGCAACAGTCTTTGAGTCAGGTACTTGAAAATCCTCATAGTATTTAATTTTTGTCTCAAATCTTTTTGTCACCGCAAACTCCTGATTTCCATAAGATGGGATGGTGTATGTATATGGAACAAAAACAAAATATGCATCTTTTTGAAGCCTTTTTGGAGCCACAAATCTTAGAACTCTGCCCTTTATAATAGAGTTTTGTTCAAGTTTTGTTTCTTTATTCAATTTAAGATCTTCGATAATCCTAAAAGAGTACTCTTGAAGAGGATTCAGTGAAGAAAACTCACTCAAAGACTCCACTAATACAGTTTTG
>JAQUTS010000025.1 GCA_028694275.1 Candidatus Gastranaerophilales bacterium | reverse complement strand
AAACGTTAAAAACCTTCAAGTCAAAGGCTCCATCAAAGTTGCAACAAACGCTCTTGGAAACAAAACGGCCAAAACATCTACTTTCACAACTGCCGTAAATAACATCTTGAGCGCAGATCAAGCGACTATTTTGGCTCAATTGCTTCAACTCCAAATCAGACAGCAAAGTGCAAATGATTTAATCACAACATATTATAACTACCAGACAGCATCTGCCAAAACTCTTCTTGGCGGCGGCGGAAAAGTTTCTGTCGGAAGCGGTATATATGGTGGCTTAACAGGCGTTAACAATAACAATAGCGTGGCAACGGCCTACTATAATAACCTGTATGATAATTCGATAACTGATACAACAGGTACAACAGACACCACATCGACTACGGGCTCAACAAGCTCAACTTCTACCTAAAGCAGCCTCTTGCTCCGCTTTTGATTCTTCCATAACCCTTCTTGCAATTGCCAAATCGGGAAGATCGTTGCCGTCTTTGATATCTTCGGGGTTAGGGTTTTTCATCCAAATAGGAATAGCTTTTTGGTGTACGTATTGTTTGGCTCTTTCGGTTATCAAATCTTCTATTTCTTCTTTGCTCTTATCATTATAGGATTCTAAGTTTGCAAAGCCCAAAACTTTTTTGAAGTTCTTTTTCATAACATAGAAAGAATTCTCAAATCCGCCTTTTTTAGGAATTTGCTTAGTCTCCTCAGGGTTTATTGGCAAACCTGATGAGTTTCTGAGGTTGAATAGTTTATTTTCTATTTTATCTTTCTTCAATTTTTTGAAATTATTTTCACCTATTTCTTCTTTAAGTGAATCCAAAACTCTTGATGAAAGCTTGTATCCCTTGAAATAATTATCAACAGGCAAAGACACATGAACATACGATTTATTGTAATTAACTAAAGCATTACAATCTTCATTATCAAAAGGAAGATTGATATTTTCGACCTTTCCGCCATTTTGGAAGATCAACACTTCCCTCAAAGAAAGCGGAACATTTTTGTCTTTTCTGTGCTCACTTAAGAAATAAAGACTATATTTGAGCACATCAACAGTACCTTTTACGTCTGCAAAAGCATCGTGGGCATTTTCCATTTTTTTGCGGAACAAAAAGCGATACTGTTCGCCGAGTTTTTTTCTTACTCCCAAATAAGGGTGAATTCTTTGCATAAGAATAAACGGATCAAGAACTTTGTGATAAGCCTTTTCTTTAAGGTTATCATCGGAGAATGTGTTGTTTTTTCTGATTGCATTATTAAGAATAGTTATATCAAATTTGTGATTATATGCAACAATAATACCATTCTTTTTGTTCATATAATCCCTCAAAAAAGGCTTCAAAATTCTTTCTATAGGCGGCTGATCTTTGACCATTTCATCTGTGATACCGTGAATATCAGAAGCTTTTTCAGGAATAGGCATTTCTGGGTTAATCAACTGATTGTAAGCAGAAGAAGGAACAACTTCTCCTTTTTTAATTTGTATCGCCCCTATTTGGATTATCCTATCCAATGGCTTGGTTGATTTTTTGTATTTGTTTCCAAAAATATTAAGACCTGTCGTTTCCGTATCAAAAACAACACAATCAAGGCTAAGCTTGCCGTTTTTGTCTGTTATGGGAATATCAAGAGAATGCCCATGGCGATTATCCCAAAGTTTTTCAAGATTATCGGCAAATCTAACGTGAGCTTCTTCTGAGTTCAAAGTAGGATATGTCGCAAGCATCTTATCCATATTATGCTTGTTATATCGCCTTACCCAAGTTGATAAAGTTTCTCTCAACGAATTTGAAAAATCATAAGCAGAAACTTCTTTATCGGTGGCTTTGGTAATATCCAAATCCTCTAAATCCTCACCTACACGATTAAAATCAATCCACTTACCATTCGGTGTATAAAGACCAAGCCCTTGGTGTTTTTTGCCCAAGACCTTTTTTACTACTTCGTTTTGAAATTTCAATCCTCTGAAGACAATGGAATCAGGCTGCTGCCCCAAATACGGTTTGGGGAAATGCGATATCTGACTTCTTTGTGGCAAAACAGGTTTGACAAATGGGGACTTTACAGGTTTGTCCTTTTTAGAATCAGTATTCATATTGTAAAAAGCGGGGAGTATTTTAATCATTAGTCAAACTTTCCGTCTCCTGGTTTTTTCTTACTTTTATCTTCCAATCCTGAAAACTTTTCAATGGAAGATTTTATTTTTTCAACGCCGTCTGTTGATGGGCGCATAGGGAATATTTTGTTTTTCAATTTTTCATATTTTGATTCAGAATGTTTAAAGTCTTTGGCTATTTGCTTAAGCATTACCTTGGCCAAAGTCGGCGATTCAAAAGAAATTCCAAGCTCGTTATTGCCGCGTTTGTATTTTTCTCTGGCATTGAATCGGTCCTGCGCAATTGTGTAATAACCGTGAATAGTTGATAACGTGGAATCCTGATCTTGATTGAAACGGTATGTTTTGCCATCAATAACAACTGAAGCATGCCCTTTTTTTGTAACATTTTCAAAAGCTTTTCCTATCAATGCTTTTCTGGCTTTAAGCTCATCATAATTGAATTCTTTTTCGACCAAATAAGGTAATCCCACAAGTTTTTCGTGTTCTTTTGCATCTGTGAGGTGTTCTTTTATTTCTTTAAAAATACGCTCAGAATAAAGATCATAATCACTCCTTATGCCTTTGTTCAAATTATGGTTCAAACCCATTGCAGACATATTGAATGATCCGGTTACGATACGTGTTTTATCAAATATATTCAACTTGGCATGCATTCTTTGGGTTACTTCTTTGTCAGAATTGAAAACTATAATAGGCACCCCGGCTCTTTTGAGCCTGTTATATGATTTTCGGCAATAAGGAAAATCCTTAAGAATCCCTGATTCTACAATGAGCAAAGTATCCATATGTCCAGGATTATCTTTTGGCTTTTGCCAGCGATGAATTATCGTATCAACTGCTTCTTTATCAGTAAATACGAAATTAAGCCCCACGTAATCTTTGGATGTTTTAAG
Source organism: Candidatus Gastranaerophilales bacterium (assembly GCA_028694275.1). Taxonomy (GTDB): domain Bacteria; phylum Cyanobacteriota; class Vampirovibrionia; order Gastranaerophilales; family CAJFVJ01; genus JAEWLZ01. Next base: position 11,877 of record JAQUTS010000025.1, on the reverse strand, counting down.
ATTATGCATGATTTCTTGTCTGATTGTTTCTTCCCCTTTAGAACCAACTTTTGCCATTTCTCGAGGAGAAGTGCGCAAGACTTTTATTTTGGGATTTGAAACTGGATTACATGGAATAAGATCCAAACGGCCATCTGCATAACGATTTTTGTCCTCAGGATTATCAAAAAGTTTGCCGACTATCTCCATATAATCCACATTTTCTTGCTTAATCTCTTTATCAAGACCTGTGTAGAGTTTTTGCTCTTCTTCACTCAAAGGACCTTTTATAATCTCAGTTGAACCAAGACGCTCCCAGGCAAAAGACCTATTGGTGTTGAACATATCTATAAGATTATCTATTTCCGAATTTTTTTGTTTTGGCAAAGACTCCATCATAAACCCGACATCATGGTTTGCAGCAGAATGGGTTCCCCAGTTCATACCCGAAACAATTGCTTTTTTAGAACCATCTTTGCGCCCGACAATAAGAACTTTTATGTGATCAAGATGCGACCCGCCTTGATTTGACCTAGGAGCAGGTACAACATCAATATCATTTGTTTTCATATAACGAACCATATCCTGGTTGTTGTAATGGCGTTCTTTTTCACCATGCCCGTTGATATACCACTTGTGCACATCAAGCATCTGCTGTGCTTTAAACTCATTATTTTCTCTTTTTTTAGAAACAAGCAGCCCAAGAATTTTTTGCTGCTGTTTTGAGCCTGGTACAATTTCCGCACCGTTTGTAGGCCATTTGTGTCCATCTATTTTGACATTTTGAAATTCAAACATTGAGCTCAGAGCAAAATCATCCGCCCATTTGATTGCTGATGTATACGCATCAAAAATCTGCTGCCCGTCAATCAAAGAAGTAACTTTGCAATTGCCTATTTTGACGGACTTGGATGCTTCAGGAATAACCTTGGGCGTATGCTGCTGCGGATTTATGTAAAGCCTCAAAGCATCCCCTACAGAAAACCCTCTTTCATTTGCAACGCCAATAATAAAACTTGCTATATCAAAAGGAACACCGGGTAAGTCTCTTGGGTCTTCTTCTTTGAGAGTTTTTCTGGCTATCTTAGGAAGCTTTTTTAAAACGGGTGAAGTTGGTACTTTTGCCCCAAAAGTGATTGACGAAGGCAAATAATAATTTATAGGAGAAGAGACCCTGGGCAATGCCCTTGGGTCTCTTTCTTGAGGTGCTTCAATTTTTGTTTTAGTAAAACTCGTAGAATTAATAAGTTTAGAATCAGGTACCGTTATAGACCTCTTCTGCTGGGGCATCTTAGGCTTATTATTCAGATTAAACGGTAATACAAAAAGATTACTCAAAATAAAATTCCTACCTGACAACTCATCTCTGCTACAAGCATAGTGTTTGAATTCAAATTTGACAAGGGGGTACATATCAAATATTAAGAAAAGTTACAAATATAGCAGTTTTTCAAACTAAAAACAGAAGTTTAATGTTATAAATATTTGCAGAAGCGGAGGCAAAAGTGTTATTACAAGTTGGTTTCCAAAATCACGATAAAAAAACCCACTTTTTACCCACCCAAAACTCTTTGTCAAAGCCAAGAGGTCAGGGGTCACTTTTGACCTCTTCTAAAATACACCCCCTACGTTCAGATCAAGTCCAAATTGCTTTTACCGGAATAAAAACACCACCGGCAAAAGCAATTTTTGCATCAGTCGCTATGACACCACAAAACCCAAAATGGAAACAAGCAATAAAAAGAGAACTTCCCGTAAGAAAAAAAGCCAATGACCCAAGGACAGATTTTGAAAGAGACTTCAACAGAATTCTTCACTCAGAAGGCTATGACAGGCTGAGATACAAAGCTCAGACTTATGTCAAAGCACACAAAGGCGTACTGCCTGATGCAAAAATAGCGCATGTCGCTCCGCCCAATGATATGGTCTCAACAAGAAGTACCCACGTAAGCCAAGTTGCAGACATAGCAAAAAGAATCTGTAAAAAACTCGGACTAAATGAGGAACTGGCCGAAGCAATCGCTCACGGGCATGATATAGGGCACTCACCATTTGGGCATGAAGGGGAACATATTTTGCGAAGGATCTCTTCTGATGAGGGTCTTGAACCATTCTGGCATGAAAAAAACAGCCTGAATATGGTTGATAATCTTGTAACTCTCAAAAATAAAAAAGGCCTAAGCAAAAACCTCAACCTCACTTACGCTGTCAGAGACGGCATAATTACCCACTGCGGTGAAGTCGATCAAAACGGAATCAAACCAAGAAACGAAGTTATTGATTTGATGTCACTAAAAAAAGCATCCGAAACACAGCCTTTCACATGGGAAGGGTGTATCGTAAAAATCTCAGACAAAATAGCTTATATAGGACGTGATATAGAAGATGCGCAAAGGCTTGGTATTTTGAATGAAGGGAACCAAAAAGACCTTCAAAAAATAATCAAAAAACATATACCAAAATTCAAAAACGAAGTGAATAACAGTAGCCTAATTGATTTATTTATAGATGATATTGTCAAAAACTCCTCTATTGATAATGGAATTGGCTTCTCAAAACCTGTATTTGAAGCAATGAAAGAAATCAAAAACTACAATTACAAAAACATCTATCACACAGAGGCTTTGCACCCCCCTGCTGAGTATTTCAACACAGTTTTAAGAACAACATTCAACACCTATGACAATTTGTACAAAGGTGAAAATACCCTGCAAGAATTGGACAGACACGCAAATCTTCCCACTAAAGACTTCAAAGACTGGTTAATCAAACATACAGACTCTGAGCAAAAGCCAAAAGAATACAAAAACAAAATCGTCTATGACCTCAAAGACCAACAACAATATAAAAAAGCTATCATAGACTATATGTCCGGAATGACGGATGATTTTGCTGTAACAACTTACAAGAAAATCAGTCAAGCAGAAAAAATAAACAAACTCTCAGAACTCAAAAATCAAATTACAAGTTCTGCAATATATGGCGATTACAAAACTTACAAAGCAACAAAAAGAACCTACGCAAAACAGGCTATCGAAGACTTTGATGCCGCAAAACAAGCGCCTGCTATGACCATACAAAATATCCCTGTTTTCTCAAAGCTTGGATGGAAAATACTAAAAATAGCAATAAGAGAACATTTTTCAAGTAAAACCCCCGAAGAAAAACTCTTAAAACAAAAAGCCAAGCTTTTAAAAATGGAAGAACTCTACAAAAAAACACACCCTGAAACTTAGTCCAAGATGTGTTTTTAGAGATACTTATGCCGCGTCTTTATCGTGATTAACAAATCCGATAGGATTGCGCTGTTTATTTTTGTTTTGAAGTTTAAACGCTTCTAAAGCCTTATCGAAGTCTTCAGGTTCTATTTTGAGAGTTTCTATATCAGCTTCTTGGAATGTCCCTTCCTCCATTTTTTTGTATATGCCCGAACGCTCAAAAGCATTTGAATTTGCTTCATTTACAATGTGGGCAATGTCTGCCCCGCTTGTTTGCGACTTGTGAAGTTTTTCTGCAAAAATATCGGGATTAAACAGATTTGATACAGTTTTGTTTTGTGAATGAATGCCAAGAATACTTTTGCATCCTTTCAAATCAGGTTTTTCCACCTGAATATGCTTTCCGAATCTTCCTGATCTGACAATGGCATCATCAAGAAGGTCAAGTTTATTGGTGGCAACAATCACAAAAACATTGCCGAACTTACCTTTTTCAGCATCGCTCATAAGTGTGAGAAGCTGATTTACAACCTTGTCATCATATCTTGATGTATCGCTGCCTGCACGTTTTTTAGCGACAGCATCAAATTCATCAATAAAAATTACCGCTGGCTCATGTTCTTTTGCCTGAGCAAAGAGATTTCTCCAATTTTTCTCGGACTCCCCAACCCATTTTGACTCCATTTCCAAACCGTTTAATTGTATGTAATGAGCATTTGTCTCATTGGCTAAAGCCTGCGCCAAAAGGGTCTTACCCGTGCCGGGGCCGCCTGCTAAGATTGTGCCTCTGTTGATGATCTGATTTTTATATGCGGCGGGATATTTTATAGGATAAATAATAGATTTTTTAAGTTCTTCTATCGCCTTATCTTGACCTCCGACGTCTTTGAATGTCAACTTACGCTCTAAAGACTTTGCCTGAGCGGGAAGGAGTTGTTCTATGTGGTTTTTATTAATATTATTTATCAGTGTTTTATTTTGTTGTGAAAAATCAAACTCCTTCACACTCAAATCTCTAATCATAGTAAGGCTGTTGTTTTCTTCATATGAAAACTTAAAGCTTGTATCGCCGATAGAAACCATATCTCCTTCACTAAGAAACAAAGAATCTCCTTTTTTTGCAAAATATGTTTTCATTGGTATATCACCGACTATTTTAATATTATCTTTGTTCAAATTTACAAGTTCTGTAAACCCTTTTGAGTTTTTCTTAAAAGCAACAGCTCCTTTTATAGAGTCATCTTGAATAAAGAAAACTTTTTTAATTACAGAATCAAAAGACTCAATCGACTGCTTTAAAAGCTTTTGAGACTGGGGCAAATCTTTGCCCACCAAGATAATATGTCCATGTTCGTACCTTTGCACAGCAGAAGATACTTTTTTGGCCAAAGGAAAACAAAACCCACCCGGATTGCCTTTGAAGTTAACATTGGAATGTTTTTTTACCAAAAGTTGATTGTAATTTTTGTCAACCAATGCTGCCCTACTCGGAAACCCTGACTGTGGCGACGGTGATAAAATTGACTTTTCTTGTGGGTTTGAATGTTTTTGGGGTGTAGAAATCCCCGCAAAATTGCATGAGAAATTTTGCAGTGTAATTGGCATTATTACCTCCTGACACAAACACGGCACTACAATAGCACCCATCTATTAATGATGTTTTTAAAGTTTGAATGTGAAAACTAAAGACTAACTACCTGACACAATCGCCCGAAAACTAACCCAAACAAACCCACCAAATACATTGATGTTTATCTGCCTCGGATTATGCTTTCTGCTTCAAGTGAAATTCAATATTACAAGTGTAGCATATTTCCGTCATTTGTCAATAAGTGTACTTTGTATACTTATTATTTTGTAAAGATAAGCCCTGAGGCTATTTGGCATAAAAGCACACCACTAAAGGCGTATAAACATTAAATAAATGTAAACAAAACCTTAAAAAAACACTCTTTATGTCAAAATAAAAATAAAAAAGGAGCAAAAAATGCAAACAGAAACAAAAATAAACGATCATAAATTTAAAGGAATAGACCCCAATGGTAAAGAAAAAGAATATTCTCTCCATAATTTTGAAGGCCAAAATGTAGTTTTGTATTTTTATCCAAAAGATGCAACCCCCGGATGTACGCAAGAAGCTTGTGATTTCAGGGATAATTTTAACAGACTGAAAAACAAAGCAATTGTAATCGGAATAAGCCCTGACAGTATAGAAAGCCACAAAAAATTTCAAGAAAAACAAGGATTGAATTTCATCTTAGGATCAGATCCTGAGCACAAAATTCTTGAGGATTTTAATGTTTGGGGCGAAAAATCAATGTACGGCAAAAAATACTTTGGCGTAATTCGCTCAACATTTTTGATAGGCAAAGACCTAAAAATCAAAAAATCCTGGACAAAAGTCAAAGTAAAAGGCCACGTCGATGAAGTTTTATCAGAAATCGACAAACTTTCAGACTAATATAGCTTATATTGTATAAGTTTATTGTTGCCACGTTCTGTTACATAGAGAATGTTTTCATTGTCGATATACAAGTCCTGTGGCTTTTTCAGCCCTGAAAGAATTATCTGATAAGCACCATCTGGTGAAACCAAAATAACCCTGCCTGAGTTATAACACGCAACATAAAGGTTGTTGTATGAATCAACGGCCAAGCCCATAGGCCCTGCCAAAAAACTTCCCCGAGCATAAATACGCTTAGTCGATTCATTTATCACGGTGATGGAATTTTGGGAATAACTGGAAACATAAAGGTTTCCAAGAGTATCTTTTACCACTCCTGATGGCGACAAAACCCCTGCAATACCATTTGATGCAGGCTCAAAGGCATTATACTGATGTTGCTCCTTCCCTAACGTTGCACAGAGTTTGGTCTGAAGTTCCTGAGCAGCAGAATAAACGGGACTGCTTTTGGGCACGAGAGAAAGATATTTTAGAGCAACCTTGTAATTTTTTTCTTTGGCATACATCTTGGCGATTTTGTAGGCAGCTTGAGGATTGTATGGATCAAGCCTCAAAAGCTGCTTGTATGCTGCCATTGCCTTTGGATCATTGCCAAAATACTCATACAAAACACCCAAATTATAATAAGAATCAACAAATGAAGGATCTTCTTGAGTCGCTTCGATAAAACATTCAATTGCGTTCGTATATTGTTTTTTATCATAAAAAGCGACTCCCTCATTGTGTTTTTTTATAGCAAGAGGTTTATATTCTTCACAAAAACATATTGTACTGTTAAAGATGAATAAAGCTGATAAAACAGCTATTCCGAAAGCTTTTTTCATCCCTTTATTATATATCAATAAAAGGTATATGTTAAGTGCGGTTTCTATTTTTGAAAAGGCATAGTATAATAGCTCTTATCAATAATGGTTCAAAAGGAGATAGTTTTGCAAAAGCAGATGGCTGATGTAATTATAGTGGGTGGGGGTCCTGCAGGTATTAGTGCTGCAACTATTTTGGCCAGAGCAGGCAAAAAAGTTGTAGTTATTGAAAGAGGGAACTTTGCCGGAAGCAAAAATGTCTTTGGCGGTGCTATTTATGCAAAGCCTACAGCAGAAATTTTCCCTAACTTTGAAGAAGAAGCCCCGCTCGAAAGATGCAATACAGAGCACAGATACGCTCTTTTGGGAGAAGATGACGGCACTGTCATATCATACAAAAATCCTATTCACTGCCAAAAAGGTGAAACTAACAGCTATACTGTAATTCGTGCAAAATGGGACCGATGGTGTGCCGAGCAGGCAAAAAAAGAAGGCGCATACATTGTTACAGAAACCATTGTAAGAGAAATAATCATCAAAGAATCAAAAGTTGTCGGTATAAAAACAGATTTAGAAGAATTTTATGCACCGATTACAATTATTGCCGATGGAGTCAATTCGCTTTTGACAAAACAACTCGGATTGAGAAAAGAAACTCAACCAAAAGAAGTTGCGCTTGGCATAAAAGAGGTCATAACGCTCAGCAAGGAAAAAATCCAAGACAGATTTAACCTTGATGACAAAACAGGCGTGATCTACACCATAGCAGGCGGCCCAATGCTTGGAATGCTCGGGCTCGGATACATTTACACCAATCAAGAAAGTATTTCTATCGGGGTCGGAGTATCTTTAGAGGAATTACAAAAAAGAAATATCAAGCCCTATGAAATCCTAAACGAACTAAAAGAACACCCTTCCATTGCCCCTTTAATCAAAGATGGCGACCTAAAAGAATATTCAGCTCACCTCATTCCTGAGGGCGGCTACAATTCTATGCCGAAGATATTAGGAAATGGCTTTATGGTGGCGGGTGATGCGGCAATGTTTGTGAACAATGTCCACTGGGAAGGTACCAACCTTGCAATGCTTAGCGGAAAATTGGCAGCAGAAACAGCAATAGTTGCCCTTGAACAAAATGATTTTTCTGAACACACACTTGAGTTATACAAGAAAAAACTCAAACACAGCTTCATACTAAAAGACCTTAAAACATACAGAAATGTCATACCGACTCTTGAGCATAATGCGTCAGCCTTTTTGGGATTTTACCCCAAAAAAATCAACGAGTTTATGGAAATGTTCACATCTGTAGACAGCATTCCAAAGAGACAAAAATACAGAACTTTCATCAAAAATATTTTTAAAGAAAGAAACCTGTTCAAGATTGCTCTTGATATGTTAAAATTATTAAAGCTTGTATGGGGGGTAATCGTACGATGAGCAACATCAAAGGAGTTCCTCAAAATGTGGAAGACAAATTGTTTTCAGTAAAATACAAGCCTTGCGAAAAAAGCCACTTGCAGCCGACTCCATCCGATTGTGCAAGATGCAAAACAAAACCTTGTACCACTTTTTGCCCGGCAAAAGTTTATGTGTGGGATGAAGAAGGAAACCAACTTCTTGTAGGGTACGAGAACTGCCTTGAATGCGGTGCTTGCAGAATAGGCTGCACATACCAAAGCATCAAGTGGGAATACCCCGAAGGCGGATGCGGTGTTACATTTAAAAATGGGTAAAAAGGAGTTATAATATGTCACAATACAGACGCTGGTACGATAGTGATCCGATTTTGTCTCGTTCTATGAGAATTTTAGAAAAATCAGATGACCAAGACCAAATCAAAATGTCTATTAACCTTATTAAAATCATTATTGAGCACAACATAGAAAGCAAATCATTTGCTTCTATCGAAGATATAATGTCTGCCGTAAGCAGCGGCATTATCGAAAAAGGTAATGCAAGATGGTACGATATGGACAACACGGTGAGAACTGCCATCCATATGCTCGAAAACTGCTCAACAGAAGACAGAGCCGATATCGCCAAAAAAATGGCACTTATGATTGTCGATAAATTCAATGAAGATGAAGATGAAATTGATTTTATGGACGAAGTCGAAGAACTCGGCGAATATTTATACTAAAAAAATCAAAAGCCTCCTTGCAAAAAAAGGGGGCTTTTAAATAATAAAAAGCCTTGCTATGCAAGGCTCGGAAAGCTTCTGATTTTATATTATCACTTATCACTTATGGTTTTGAAATCTTTATAACACTCGGCTCTTCAACACCTATGCTCTCTAAAAGCTTAGCAGCAAAGGTACCTTTGGACATACCTCCGCCGCAGCCACATTTGGAAGTCGGTGAGCACTTGAACGGATTATCGTTCAATACTTCATCAAGCTTTGCTATCGTAGTGCCCTCAACTGCAAGGTGTTCAAGGGGTTTTGGGACATCATTTTTTTGTCCCAGTTTGTAAATGAACTCCTTTGGAGCATCTTTGATTTTAGACATTTCTCTTTCTGCAAAATAGAAAAACTCTGCAACACTGCCGACTAATCCCTTTTTGCCGGGGCAAATTCTTGCAGTGTCCAAAACATCAAGAATTTGTTTTGGTGTCGCTTTAAATGCCACGTTGTTTCTTTTTTTGCTTAGTGCACCTGCGTTTGGTTGTGGTTGACTAACGGGTTTTGGTGCTTCTGTTGTTACGTTTTGTACTCTCATAATTTCTGCCTCTCCTAATCCAGCGATGATATGCGTAAAATACTAACTAAATAATTTTTGATGCCTACCTTAAAAAAGAAAAGCCTTGCCTTTCAGCAAGGCTTGAAAAAATCCAAAAGGTAGAATTGGTCTTTTCTACGACTATTTGAGCAAAAGATCTTTGATTTTAGCAATCCATTCAGGGAAAGTATCATCAAAATCATCATCAGATAATGTAATCTCTGCCAATCTTGTTGCGCCTAATGCAGCCAAACTTGAGTCAAAATCCTTGCCTGCCTTACAAAACTGATCATAAAAAGACTGACCTATTGCAAAAACTGCATAATTAAGACCTGCCAAATCAGCTCCTGATGCGCTTGTTAATTCTTCATGCAAATCCATAGCATTAGAAGGCGGCTCGCCATCACCCCATGTGCTTGTAATCAGAATTAGATTTTTATATTCTTTAATATCAGAAAGTTTGACATCTTGCATATCCAAAACCTGAGCATCAATACCTGATGCCGATAATGATTTTTTGGCATCATTTGCCAAAGTTTCTGAATTTCCTGTTTCTGATCCGTAAATTATTTTAACTTCCATTTTTTTCTCCTTTCAAAAATACCAAAACTTTTCCTATACTTTATTACTTTTGCCTATTTTTTTAATTTGAACAGGCATTGAGCCCACGATTTTATTTTTCATTTTTTGATATCTCTCGCACTGCTGCACAACATCATAACCAAGCATTGTACCAAGCATAAAATCTTGCTCGGGCGTAAGCTTATTCAATTGAGAATCGAATCCCTTAACAACATCTATGCAAGCATTATCTCCAAAGAAAATATTAATTTTGCTCTCATTAACTTTATTTATCACGTAGGATATATCTTCTTTTTGCAAACGATGCTCGATATAAGACTGTTTTTCAGGTTTTTCTGTGAGTAATGCCAATCTTCTGAGACCTTTTTTTAGCTCATAAATATGGTGATTAAAAACGGGCATTACGGTGTTTTGAGGATCAGTTATCCCGATTTTCATAGCTCCGTTACCCTGAAAAATAACAGTATCAGCCTCTTTTCTTGAAAGAATCGGACTGGTCTGATTTTTCGAAAAATTATTGTATCTTTGTATTTTTGTATTCACTGCCAGAATTTTCATTATGATCTCCCTTGAGGAAATTACCTCAAACAAATGTTCTACATACCTAACATTTTCTCCAAAAAATTTTTTTATCATTTATGCTGTCGCTTCCAATTTTTTGTTTTCACCTCTTTGCCTTGAGTGATGATGCCCATGGCCGTTTCTATAACCAATACCTGCTCTAAAACCTGAAATCGAATACAACATTGGCAATGCCGGTTCAATCCAGCTAAGCCCCGACATTACTGCCACTGTTGCAAGATCAACAAGGTGAAGGCCCACATCAATAGCCTCAGGGGTTCTTTCTGAATAAAGCCCTTTACCTTCTTTGTTACATTTTTTGTCATTAAGTAAAGGATCGATACATTTTTTACTTATATAATTAGCTATTGCACTTCCGCCAACTATGCCTGTAGCAACAATACCAGCCACCATGCCAACAGCCCTTGCAGCCTTTGATTTGACGTTCATTTTTTCCATAATAGCAAGAGCACCGCCTGCCCCGACATTGCACAAGAAAATATTCGCCAAATATTGATAAGACCCTTCTTTTATTTTGTTAGGGACTCTTTCTTTCCAGTTTTTTTCAGTAAGCTTATCGCCGATTACACCACCTGTAACCCCGCCTACAACAGGGACAAGCCCCATCAAAGAAAGTCTTCCTATTTCGCCGAAAATTTTCTTTGAATCAATATTTTCAGGATCGGGAATCAATCCTTCTTCCCCATTCAAAAACTTACTGCCTTCTTTTGTTGAACCTATATCTTCTTGAAGATGCTTAACTTCTGAAAAACTCAAAACAGATTCTTTTGCTTTGGTCAAAATTTCACGAGTCTTAGATGTGATTTTGTTTTTTTCCAAAAACTCATCTATCATTTTTGTATTTTTTTCTTTAATTTCTTTGGGCGTTTCCATATCAGATAATCCCTTAAAACCTTTAAAAATTTCTTTCACTTTACCGTTTTGGTTGATTTTTATAGGTTTGATTCCTCTTGTTGCAATAAGTGCAGAAGCAGCGGTAAAGCCCAAAACGCTAAGATTTTTGATAAAAGATTTTTTTCTTTCCTCAGGTTTTTTATGGTACAAATCCTGCATAATATAAAGTCCTGCACCTCCCAACAAAAGCCCCGGAACCGCTTTATTAAACTTCGACACCAAAAGCGGCTGATCTAAATATTTACCTGCTATCGCAAGAGTCTTCATTACTTTTACCTTCTCTAAGCCTACATACTAGCCATAAATTTATACTGAATAAACGCAAATAATGCCAAAGCAAATACACCCACAAAAATTGTCGGAGTGAAACCCTGACTCTTTTTGAACAATAAAGTCACAAGGACAAGAAAAATTGCCAAAGGAATAAGCCCGAGTAAAGCTGACTTTGAAAACTCTCCCAACAAAGCAATATCTTTTCTTTCGATATAAAGCCAAAACATAGCCAACAAAATATTAACAGGCAAAACAGCTATCAAACCGCCAAGCACAGAGTGCCTTTTGGCGACTTCTGTAATTAAAACAATCATTAATGATGATGTAATAATTTTGGTTAATAAAAGCATTTGATTTTCTCT
>JAQUTS010000168.1 GCA_028694275.1 Candidatus Gastranaerophilales bacterium | reverse complement strand
AACAGTAGCACAAGAAATGAACAAAGCCAAAGCAGCTTATGAAGCTCTTCTCGCCAACGACTAATCGTTAGCATATTAAACACCCTTGAGGCAACTCAAGGGTGTTTTCTTTTTATGAAACTTTTACATTTGCAATTACGTATTTATTAGGGGGAGTGTATATTTATCACGAACATAATTTACTTATGTTGTATTTATTTATTTTACTGTGATATAATTTTTAGCATTACAGAAACATCAAAAAATGGACGAAGAACAAAAAAAACTACTGACAATAGGGGTAATTGCCATTCTTTTAGTATTGGCAATGTTTGTCATGTGTTCAAAAAGCCCTAACCAAAAAAAATCCGGTAGTGGAAAAAACACAAGCAACGCCTCTTCAAATAATCGCAATGTAACCTCAAACAAAACTGAGAACCAGCAAGATTCAGTTCACTCAACGCACTATAGCACCTCAAATTCTTCAAATTACTATGCTACCAAAGAAGTTGAAGTTCCCGTTTTTTCTGCTAAAACACTTGAAAACAATAAACGTTTCAAAGAAAAAGCACTTACCAGACAAAGAGAGTATATAAAAAAAAGAACACAAGAGCTTCTTGATGATCCTAAAACTTCACCTGCAAAAAAACTCAAGGCTCGTCTTATAACCTCAAAGAGTTATGTCGAAGCCTTTACCGCCTTTAAAAACAAAGACTATAAAACGGCAATAAAAGCCTATCACGCTGTATTTGCCGATGAAAACTCAACCCCAGAAATGAAATATATTGCCCTAGAAGGCCTACAAGACTCCTCAAGAAAAATCAAAGATCTTGAATTATTTATCTTAGCAGCAAAAGAAATGGGTAAGCTTATCAAAAGCGCCGACCTCTCACTTTTAGATATCACAAAAACCGAGGATTACTACGAGTGGAGTTTACGATTTGAGACTTTCATGAAAGCAGATCTTGATATTTCGTTAAGACAACGCCTAATAGATGATGAAATGAAGCAATATATGGTAACACGTGCAAAAGCTGAACGCACAGTTCAAAGACAAATAACGACCTATAAATCTTTATTTAAGGAGTTTGTAAATCAATGAGCATAAAAAAAGGTTCTGCCATATTGATTGTGCTAGCAGTAATAGCCCTACTTCTTATAATTTCGACTTTTGTAATGCAAAGCAAAACACAACGTGCTGCTTTTACACGCTATATGAGCAATGAAAAAAAAGTTGAAGCCGTTGCTGAAGCAGTATTAGATATGGCACTTGCCAAAATAAAATTAGAAGCAAATAAAAAAGATACGCCTTTTTATAAATATTTGCGTACCGAGTGCTCTACGGTGAATGGCAAGCTAAACAACGGTGAAAAAAACGCTCTAATGACTCTGTCTGTAGATCCAGAAGGCATCGGTCCCCAATATTATCAAGATGCCTTAAATGCAATCACCACAGGAGATGTAGGTACATTTACTGTTTCAGAAGTATCTGCTGAAATTGTCCATGCAGAAGCGTTCGGAGAAAAAACTGATTCCTACGAGGTTGTGGGTATAACAATTCCTCCAAAAACAAGTTCGGCAAAAGGAAGCGGTAGCTTTCCGAATCAAGAAGCTTCACCCAACAATGACTGGCGACTCCCCTTTCATTATCCACCTTACAAAGACAATAAGGGCGACTTCGAAAATGTTTGGAACAAACCCGGCCAAGCTCTACTTGAATCAGGATTCGCTTATAGGTCTCCAGATATAACTGTTAAACTCCATTTTAAAGGTTTACTTGCAAAAATAGTTGCCGAACTTGGTGGGCTTAGCGACAAACTAGATGTTAATCTTTTATTAAAACACGCACAATCTAAAATAAACAGCGATACCGCTGTTGAATTTGGCATTAAACTTGAAGATAAGTTTATCGACAAAATCAATGGAATGATTAAAAAATACAATGATGGCATTCTAAGCTTCTTTACAGGTGATCTTGACTATCTGTCAACAGAAAGCATAAACGAATTAATAAAAGAAGCCATGGATGGAGAAAATGTAATTGACATCGAAGATATTTTATTAGAAAAATTGGACGACTTCAAACCACTTAAACCAGAGATTTCACCAAGATCACTACAGAAACTCGTTATGGGAAAACAGATTAATCCTTTCCTTCCTAAAAGTGAAACCAAATCATTACCACCTAAATTCATTGAAAAGGGTGCTCTTTTACAGCTTTCCTGTAACGTCCAATATAGACCGAATAATTCGCAGGCAATTCTGAATAAAACTTTTCGAGCCGAAATCCCCTTTAAAGTTTCAGATGTACTACCTATTGCACCCGAATACACTTTTTTTATTGCCAACTCAAATCTACTTGGCACCCCAGGAAGCGGCTTACCATCTAAAATAGACTTTAACTGCAAAGACGGTGGAAAACCACCAGTATTTGCAGTGGAAGATGCATTTATGTTACATAACATGAATCATGAACAATATCCTATAGATGACACTATAACAATATCATATGATCAAGTCCAAAGTCTTACCCCCCGCGCCGGTAAAATAAGAGTTAACGGTTCAAACATTGAACCTGTTTTCTTGTTTGCAGGGGCCCTAGATGGAATCAAAGCAAGCGAACTTACCGCGCTTGCTTTATCTGAACAAGAAAATTCCAAAAGAGATTTACAGCTAAAAGCCACTTTTGGCTGGTATCAGATCATGAATGATGTGAGTAAGCTTACCAAACAGGTTAAAATTCATTTTCCCATATTGAGAACTACTCCAGAACTAGATGCAAATGCAGATTTTCAGACGGCTAAAGAAAAAACAATCTCAGGCATTTACGAAATGTATAGACAGGATAAGTTTACAGATATTTTCACTAAGCCATCCCTTTTGTATGGCTACGGGCACATGGATTATCCGCTAGGCAACAAAATCGAAGGAAAAGTTGGAGCCTATGTCAGTGAACTCTTTGGTATTGCAGAGGTTGACGACAAAATTGAAATAGATATAAAGTTAGAACTCGGCTCTGCGCCTAAAGTTAACCCTCATTACGAGCCATGGGATAAAAACATACAAACATACTTCGGCATAAAAAACATAACTAGGTATCCAAACGGCAAGCTGATACCATACGGCATGCCCAATATTTCACAATACAATCAAATTGACGAAACTTGGGCTAACCCTGATGCAAAATGTATGCCAACAAATTGTTATTCAGATCTGCAGTATCAAAAAAAAGCCACGAGCTAATATGTGAACT
>JAQUTS010000024.1 GCA_028694275.1 Candidatus Gastranaerophilales bacterium | reverse complement strand
CTAGTAGTAAACACAAACATGAGTTCAATGTTAACTCAACGTTACTTGCAAAATGCAGGTAATTCTCTATCCACAAGTATGCAGAGATTATCAAGTGGTTTGAGAATCAATTCAGCCTCAGATGATTCAGCAGGTCTGTCTCTTACTAAAAAAATAGGAACACAAGTATCAGCATCAGATGTAGCAAAAAGAAACGCACAAACAGGTATCAACATGATACAAACTGCAGAGTCTGATTTGGGAGTAATCCAAGACAACTTGCAGCGTATGAGAGACCTTGCAGTGCAAGCAGCCAACGGTGTCTACTCATCTTCTGAAAGAAGAATGCTAAGCCAAGAGTATACAGATCGTGCAAATGAAATCAACAGAATTGCAGCAAGTTCATCTTTTTCAGACAGAAAACTCTTGAATGCTAACTTGGCAGCAGGAGCTCTTGTATTGCAAGTTGGTACAAACAATGTGGCAGCAGAGGACAGGATTGATATTTCAAGCGTCTTCAAAAACTTCCAAGCAGGTCAAAATAGTATGCCTACAACAACAGGCGGCATATCATCAGTTACCAATGCTCAAGGTGCAATTGCTTTAATGGATGCTGCTATCAGTTCAGTGTCTGTAACTAGATCCTCAATGGGTGCTACAATTAACCGTCTTCAAGGTACTATTTCAAGAATAGATACTAGAAAAGAAAACATGGCATCTGCTCAGTCTACAATCCAAGATACAGATATTGCTTATGAGTCAGCTCAAATGACAAAACAAAGCATCTTGAAACAAACAGCAACAGCAATGTTACAACAAGCAAACCAACAGCCAGGATTGGCATTGAGCTTGCTTCAGTAATCAAGAAAGGAAACAGATCTCTACAGTCAAATATAAATATAAAGGATAATTTCCTAAGATCAAAAAGGGCTAAATATTTAGCCCTTTTTTTTATGAAAAGCTCAAAAAACAAAAAAATCACATCTAAAGTTGGATAAAATTCGAACCAAATAAGAATATTCAAAGGTCAAAAAAACGATTATTATGAAACTGTTCAGAGGAACGATGTGTGTTATTAAGTCTTAAGAAAAAACAAAACGGATTATTATCAAGTTCGTCAAAAAGGTATGTGTGTAAAACAAAAAACTCTTAAGCAGAGCACAACAGGGAAGTACGTCAAAACATAAAGGAGTATTGTTATGAGTTTAGTAGTAAACACAAACATGAGTTCAATATTGACTCAGCGTTATTTATCAAATGCAGGTAATGCTTTATCTACCAGCATGCAAAAATTATCAAGCGGTTTGAGAATCAATTCTGCCGGAGATGATGCAGCAGGTTTGTCACTATCTAAAAAGATAGGAACACAAGTATCAGCATCAGATGTGGCAAAAAGAAACGCACAAACAGGTATCAACATGATACAAACTGCAGAATCTGATTTGTCTGTAATTCAAGACAACTTACAGCGTATGAGAGACCTTGCAGTGCAAGCAGCTAACGGGGTTTATTCATCTTCAGAAAGAGATATGCTGAACCAAGAATTCCAAGACCGTGCAAAAGAGATCGACAGAATTGCAAAAAGTTCTTCATTCTCAGATATGAAACTGTTAAATGGTGATGCAAGTGCTGTTGTGCTCCAAATTGGTACTAACAACACAGCGGATGATAGGATTGATATCGGCTCAGTGTTTGGTGATTTCCAAGCAGGTTCAAGTGATATGCCGGCTCTAACTAATACTATATCTACTGCAACAGCTGCTCAAGGTCAAATCACAGCTTTGGATACAGCTCTTAGCTCAATATCTGTGGCAAGATCTTCAATGGGTGCTGCAATCAACCGTCTTCAAGGCACTATCTCAAGAATAGATGTCAGAAAAGAAAACATGTCATCAGCTCAGTCTGTAATTCAAGATACAGATATCGCTGCAGAAACAGCACAAATGACAAAACAAAATATCTTGAAACAAACAGCAACTGCAATGTTGCAACAAGCAAATCAACAGCCGGGATTGGCTTTAAGCCTACTTCAATAGGCAATAATTTAATGAAACATATCCGGGCTTTTGCCCGGGTATGCTCCAAATATCAAGTATCTAACCTAAACTATATAAACTAACTTGATAATTCATCTGTGATAGGTTCTTCATTTCGGAGAGCCTTTTTTTTGCGGAATCTGACAAGAGCTGGGGTGCAAAGAGCCCCAGCTCGTCTTAGTGAAGGTTTAGACGAAGAGAAGCTTTTCTTGAAAGAAAAGCGAAACGGAGTAAAAGAACCTGAACTGTCAGGATTCCAAGACAGCGGAATCTGACAAGAGCCGCGTCACGAAGTGTCCTTGCTCGTTTTAAGTATTATATCCCGATTTGTCTGATTGCTTCATACAAAACTATTGCAACAGAATTTGACAGATTCAAGCTTCTTTGATCTTCTTTCATAGGAATGGTGCGGCAAAAATCTGAATTTTCGCAAAGGATTTTTTCATCTATTCCTCTTGATTCGGGGCCGAAAACAAAAAAATCACCATCTTTGTAGCGTGTTTCTGTATATTTGTGCGGGTATTTTGTTGTCAAAAAATAAAAATTGCTCGTGGGGTGTTGTTCTTTGAGTTCAGCAAAAGAATTGACTCGAGTTATATTTACATCATCCCAGTAATCAAGCCCTGCTCTTTTTAGGTGTTTGTCTGATATGCTGAACCCGAGTTTGCCCACCAAATAAAGATTTGCACCGGTACAAGCACACAAACGTACAATATTGCCTGTGTTTTGCGGTATTTCAGGTTCGATTAAAACTATATTAAACTTTGACATTTTTACCTACTTTGAAGGGAAAAATCTTTTACTCTCAATAATTACAGGGATTCCTCTTACTACGCAGAAGAAGACTGCAATATAAGCACTTGAGTATGCAATTATGTTTACGATTTCTTTTCCTTGGTATTCACCTTGCATATTGGCCAAAATCAAGAAAGCAAAGGCAATCGCCTTGAATACTGCATATGAGAAGCGGCAGAAGTTTGACGCTACGATGAATTTGCCGATTTTTGATTGCATCATTGTTGATGAACCAAAGGCTGTATAACCTTGTTCTAGGGCGATGCTTCTAAGACCGTCAGTTATGATGCCTCTTGATACAATCACAAGTGGAATCCAAAGAGGAATCCAGCCTAACGCAAGGAATGAAATCCAGTATACGTTTTCTACAATTCTGTCACCCAAAATATCCAAAACCGCACCGAATTTTGAAGATTCATTTAACAATCTTGCAAAAAATCCATCAAGACCATCCATCCATATAACGATTATAGTCAATACAAACGCAGCTACATAAACCTTATCCGATGTATAAAATAACATTGCTATTGCTACAAATGATAAAAGTGAACGCAAAATTGTTATCGTGTTGGCAACCATAATTCCCCCTATTTCTTTTTCAATTCTTCTTCAGCCTGGTTTTTCATTTCGATTAACCTATTTTCTATTATAACTCTGTAATTTTCAAGGTCATCTTCTGTTGCATTTTTGGGGATAAAAACAGGTTTTCCAAACATCGCTACAGAGCCTGAAAACCAGTAAGGGAGCTCATATTTGTCCCAGGAATCAAATATGAATTTATGTTTAGTTGCCCCCATTAAAGGAATAATGGGCACTTGTGTCATTTGTGCTATTCTGATGAGCCCTTCTTTTACCTCTATTGCAGGTCCTTTGGGGCCATCAACCGTATAAGCTACGCTTTGACCCTTTTTAAATGACTTTGCCATATCTCTTATTGCGAGCATGCCCTGTCTTTTGGTTGACCCCCTTATCAATGAAAAATTCATCTGTCTGCAGACTTTTGCAATCATATCCCCGTCATTACTGGGGCTTATCAGAAGATTAAAATATGGTCTTTTGTTTCGGTCTTTTGCAAGGTACAAATACTGATTAGCGTGCCAAATAGCGTATATGGCAGGGCCTTCGTATTTTTCTTCATGAATTTCTTTGAACTTCAATGATAGATCCAAGGGCAATATATATGAGGAGAAAAATCCCGAAATTAAATTTATTTTGAATTTTTCCCAAAGTGACTTATGTAGACTGTGGTGTCTTTTTTTGTGAGTAGGTTTCATTGTTTAAATCCCCAAGAAGTGCTTTCGCTACCTCCTGAGAGGAACATTTATTGCTAAGCATATCTTTAACCAAACTTAAATTATCAGCTATTACAGATTTTCTGTCTTCATTAAATATTAAATCATAAGTCTCATCAGCAATCAATTCCGGTTTGGATTTGTGCTGTATTAATTCTTTAATGACTTCTTTGCCGAGGATTATATTGGGTAAAGATACGTATTTGATATACCTGATACAAAGATATATCAAATAATAAAGCCAAGGAGCCCGATAGCTTATCAGCATTGGTGTGTGATACAGTGCGGCTTCAAGTGATACTGTGCCTGATGCCAAAATAAGACTGTCAGAACAACTCAAAAGTTGGTGGTTTTTGTTTTGCAATATTTTTATTTTAAGGTCAGTTTTTTTGAAAAACTTTTCTAAAAGCTCGGTTTTTATGTTTGGAGCCTGTGAGATACAAAATTGTATTTGATTAGGAGCTTTTTTATCAAGAATTTCTGCAGCTTTAATGAATGTTTTGAGCAAATATTGCAGCTCCATTTTTCTGCTTCCGGGGAAAATACCCACTATTTTTTTGTTTGGGTCCAAATCATTTTCTTCGATGAATTTGTTTTTGTCATACTTAGGCGGAAGCTGTGTAATGAGCGGATGCCCGACAAATTGATTCTCAATATTTGCCCCATCATAAATCTTTTTTTCAAAAGGAAGAGTCATAAAGACTTTATCTACGTATTTTTTGATTGATTTTAATCGGCCTTTTCTTGTAGCCCAAAGTTGAGGACAGATATAATAATAGACTTTTATGCCGCTTCCTTTAAGTGCTTTTGCTATTTGAAGGTTAAACCCGCTGTAGTCAATCAAAAGGACAGTATCAGGTTTGTAATCTTCTTTTAGATATTTGATTAGATTTTTTCCAAGGTTAAAGTGATCCCAAATCATCTTTGGGGTAAGGCCTGTGCCGCTCATTTTGGAATGATCGGAAAATAGTTTTATACCTCTTTCTTTTAGGTTTTTACCGCCGATAGCTTCTATTGTTGTTGATGGTGAGAGTTTTTTGATTTCATCTACAACATAGGCTGCATGCGTATCGCCTGAGTATTCACCCGTAATTATAAAGAGTTTTTTCATATTGCCATTACGATTATGTTATTTTTGTCGGCAAATTCAATCATTTTTTCTTGTTGAACAATGATTGTTTCATTTGCTTCGACTGCAAGTACATTTGCCTTTACTTTCTTCATGTTCTTGAGTGTTCTAAGGCCGACTGTGGGGATATCAAAACGTTTATCTTGATTAGGTTTGCTTACTTTTACAACTATTGCATCTTTTTTTGCAAGTCTTCCGCCTCTTTCGATGGCGCAGTCGGTGCCTTCTATTGCTTCGATTGCCATAATCATTTTGTCTTTTATGACAACGGATTGCCCGATATCAAGATCGCCCATTTGTTTGGCGATTTCGTACCCGTATTCTACATCTTGTATTTGCTCAGGAGTTGGTTGTTTTTTTGTTAAAACTCCTTTTGGAACCATGAGATTTTGTATAAATAATGTCTGATCCAATACAGAAATCCCACCTTTTGCCAAAGCTTCAAGCGCAAGTTCCATAACTGCATCATCATTGAGCCTTAGAGCTTTTTTGAGAAGTTCGATAGCTTCTGAATCAAGACGAGGATTGGTGAGAAGAATACCTTTGCTGACTTTTCCGAGAAAAGTCACTTGCTTGACGTTATTTTCAACAAGGGTTTCTCTTATTTTGATTACTTCTCCGGCTCCAAGTGCGTAGACTTTGTCACATATTTTTTTTAGTTCGTTTCGATTTTGATTTGAAAGTGATATCGCTACAACTTCAAAGCCGCTTTTTTTGGCATTTTGTGCGAATTTTACAGGAAGTTCCCCATCTCCTGCGATTAATCCTTGAACTTTTTCTAAAGTAATACTCAAAATTCTCTCCTGTTTATAAAAATATGCGATAATTTCTTATTAATTATATTACAAAAAAATCTCCGCTTGGCAATTATTAATATACTTAAAGCATTCAAAAATATCTATTTACTTCTGTCCTTGATATATTATAATCATCTTATTCCTCTCAAATCGCACTGTTTTAGTGTAAATATATAACTTAAAGGAGAAATTAAATTGGCTAATATTAAATCAGCACAAAAAAGAATTTTAGTTGCAGAACGTAATAATGAACGTAATGTTGCTTTTAAATCTTCTATCAAAACAGCTGTTAAAAAAGTTCTTGAATCTTTGAAAAGCGGTGAAGTTGATACGGCTAAAGAAAATTTGAAGCAAGCTTACAAATTGTATGATAAAGCAGTAACTAAAGGTATTTTGCACAAAAATACCGCTGCAAGAAAAAAATCTCGCTTAACTAAAAAAGTTAATGCGTAATTAGATTTTTTCTTTTGTGAAACTTGAAAAAGCACTCCTGTAGTGCTTTTTTTGCATTTGTTTTTATTTATGTAAAATAAATTTGCAAAAAACCGAATAAACCCCTTGAAATTTTTATTGAGATAGTGTATTATATCTCTTTGGAACGACAAAACAATAAGTTTTAGACGGTCTCAAGGTGCAGTTTGTTCTTCGTATATATTAAAAACACCTTTTAGGTGAAGTTCATTTCTGCGCATAATTTTAGGAAAACCACATATTAACTAAGTAACTCTATGCAGTTATTTCAAAAAATTTAAGGTAAAAAAGAAAATGAGAGTTCAACGTGTTGATTTAGGCTTTGGCAAAAAGCCTAATAAAAATGAGAGCGAAAAAAAGCCGAATATTTTTGGCTCAGCCGCCATTGGCGCTACTTTTGGTGCTGTTTCCGGCTCATTGGTGCGTAAATATGCTCCTGTTTCCGATGAATTCTTTTCTAAAGTAGCAGCTGAAGATTCTGACAGAATAAATGAGGTTGAAAGAAACATATCCGAGTTTGCTGATTTTTACGGAGCATCAGAAATTGAAGAAGCCCGTATTCTGAAAACAGCTCTTCTTCAAGAAGATTTGAAGGCTCAGCTTCCTAAAGAAGACCCTAAAGGAATCAAAGCAATTTTGAGTGATGAACAAATTAAACCAATTGCTGATAAAGACTCTGATGAGCTTAAAAATGCTTACAAAGCTTTGCACGTTCAACTAAAAGACGATTTATCCAATGTACAAGATAAAGAAGTTTTGGAAATGAAAGTTTTAAATCTTTCTGAGATGTCTTCTGATACTCTCGATAGAGCCAAGCAGGCTATTTTTGTTAAAGATAATTTGATAAAAAGCAAAAATCAACTCAAGGGGCTTTCTGAGACAGGAACTGACGGTATAAAAAAAGTTTTTGAAAATATTAAAAACATCAAGGAAGGTTCAGATTCTGCAAAATCTGAATTGAAATATGCTTTTGGAAAAATGCTCCAAGTTGCCAAAAAATCAAAAAGAGGTGCGGAAACTTGGGTTTTGATACCTGCCGTACTTTTTGGGATTGCAGGGATGGGGCTTGCTGTTAACAAACAAGCTAACCAAGAACTTGCAAAAGCAAAACCTTTTGATAAAACAGCATAAAAAAAGAGCCTTTATTTAAAAAGACTCTTTTTTGTTAATATGTGATTGAACTTATCTGGCAACAGCCAAAGGAGTTCCTTCGATTTCATTGATAATATAATTAGCCATCCAAGCGTGTTCTTGGTTGTTCATTGCAAAGTTTTTCAAGTGTGCAATTGCATTTTGGCCGTTTCTTATAAGACTCATTGCAACAACGCCTCTTTTTGTTCCTTTTGCAGAAGAAAGATTACGAATAAGATCGGGAATAACTTTTTCGCCGATGCTTACGATTTTATTTTCGATAGAGTTTTTAAGAGCAGCATCTGCTTTCTCTACTTTATTCAATAAATAATCTATAGTGCTTGCTGTTGATGGAACTGCTACTTGTTCAATTGTTGCTTGCATTTTTACCTCTTTAATCTCAATTTCTATTCAACTTTTTTATATTATACCCATAAAAAAACGAAAACAGCCTTTTCCTTACATAATCTTTATATGTATAAAAAGATTGTAAAGAAAGCAGCATAACACATAATGAGAATTACTCTATAACGGCTATTTTTTAGCTTGAAAATCTATACTTTAGTAGATTAAAAAAACGCACGTACTAACCTAAACTTATTATAGGTAAAAGTCGAATTAAAGAACTACAGTTGAGAAGGAGATACTCCGATGCTGATAAAAAAATGGCAAGGTAACTATGGTACAGCTATCAGCCAACTCGAATTTAATAACGTAGATAAAGAAATCTTGCCTTGGCTTGAGAATATTGCTATTGAGAATAGTTGCCGAATTGAAAAGAAAGAATGGAAAAGTAAATACAATTCTTATGTTGTTTATGATTATGAGCCTTTTTGTTCCGATGGTTTTGAGATAAACCTCGTGATTTCATGTATTGAACCCAATCATTTAAACTTCATTAAATATTTGTATGAAAGCAAAATTCAAAATATAGAACATTTACAAAGATGCTATAGTTTTTAAGCTTCTTTGAGTTGATACATATTTGTCCTCGCCTGTTATTTATGCTAAAACTAAATAACAGCCTATGTTTGGCTGTTGCATAAATATACAGGATAAGAGGAAGTTTTTTGATGTTAGAAATAGAAAATATAGCTCAAATAGGAGTTTTTGGCGGATCAGGTTTTTACAAATTTTTGGAAGAGTCAGAACAAATTACCGTATCCACGCCTTATGGTGCACCAAGTGACAAAATCACCGTCGGTAAAATAGGCGGTAAAAAAGTAGCATTCTTGCCAAGGCATGGTGCTGAACATAAGCTTTTGCCTCATCAAATTAACTATCGTGCAAATGTTTGGGCGATGAAAAAAATAGGCGTTCAAAAAGTTATTTGTCCTTGTGCTGCCGGAAGCTTGCAAAAACATATCAAGCCGGGCGATTTTGTTATTTGTGATCAGTTTGTGAACAAAACCTGGGGACGTTCTGATACTTTTTTTGAAGGGCCTGAGGTTAAGCATATTTCTCCTGCGGATCCATATTGCCCCACATTGAGCAAATTGGCCGTGAATGTGGCGCAAGAACTTGATATCCCTGTTCATTCACAAGGTACTATTTTGGTTATTCAAGGACCCAGATTCAGCACTAAGGCAGAGTCTAAATTCTATACAAATCAAGGATGGGAAGTTATTAACATGACTCAATACCCTGAGGCATACTTGGTCAAAGAACTTGATATGGCTCCTGTTAATATTTCTTTGATTACAGATTATGATGCGGGCTTGGTCTCTGATGTTGAGCCTGTTACGATGGAAGAAGTTTATCGTGTATTTAATGAAAACAACGAAAAACTTAAAAAGCTTTTGTTTACTATGATTGAGAGGATGTAAAATGTTAAAAGAGTCATTAGCACAACTTTTTCAGATAGTTTATATTATTTTGATTTTAAGAATTTTATTGACATGGTTTCCAAATATTGACTGGTGGAAACAACCATACAAATTTATGCATGATTTTTCTGAACCGTTTTTTGCGCCTTTCAGAAGACTGATTCCCCCTATCGGTGGTTTGGATTTGTCTCCGATTTTTGCATTTATAGCGTTGCAGTTTATTTTTGATTTAATTTTGAGAATAGTTCCATAAGGCCATTATCAGAATTATCTGTTTTTAAAGGATTCTCGATAGGGGTTATTCTCCATACCGGCCAAAATCTGAAAACGGCGCGTCCGACAATGCGATTTTCAGGAACATATCCCCAATAACGGCTGTCATAACTGTTTGCGCGGTTATCGCCCATTACAAAATATTCACCCTCAGGGACAGTTACCGAGCAGTTCATTTGTGAGGTGCAAGTAGGCATTTCGCCATCCAATATATATGGCTCATCAAGTGCTTTGCCGTTTAGATAGACTCGTGTTTTATCAGAGTCGTCTTGTTTTATTTCGATTTTGTCTCCTCCTACACCAACTATACGTTTTATATAGGCAATGTCAGTATTGAAAAGACCTGTCAGACGTGTAAACCAAGCCCATGGAGTTTGTTCGAGTTCTTCTGTCGGCGGATAGAATACAATTATGTCAAAACGATCAGGTTTTTTGATAAAATGCGTGACTCTTTCGATGAAAAGTCTGTCTCCTTCAATCAATGTCGGGTGCATTGAGCCTGATGGAATAAGTCTTGGTTCTCCTATGAAAAATCGTATAACAGCGACCATTATAAGGACTGTTACAACCGTTTCTATTGTTTCTTTGATTGCCGCTTTGATTTTTTGTTTTGTAAAAAATTTCTTGAAGCTCATTTAAAACTCTCTGTCTAAAACGTATGTGCCTAGATCACAAAGGGATTTTTTGTATTTGCTTTCATCAAAGCAATCCAAATTTTTGATTGCGGTCTGTATGTATTTTAGTGCAAGTTCATTACATTTGTCTATTGCTTTAGTTTTGATGACCTGTTGTCTAAATTTTGCAAAGTCATTATCAAAGTTTATTTCTGCTCCGCTTTTTTGCGCAAGAACTACAGGAAGCGTTATTGTTTTGTTTTTGAAATCCGCTTGGATTGTTTTTTCGTTGTAGTTATTTTGGAAGGGCAAAATGTCATCAATAATTTGGAATGCTATGCCGAGATTTTTCGCATAATTGAATGCTTCTGTGGTGTTGGGATGGCCTGAAATCAAGCATGCTCCTTTTGCGCAAAGCGTAAAAAGCAAAGCAGTTTTTCTTTCTGCTCTTGATATGTATTTTTCGATAGATTCAAAATCTGATGATATCATTTGTTCTATTTCAGCAGAGCAGATTTTTTGAGTCATTTCGCTGAAAAGACCCAGAATCTCTGTATTTTTTGTTTCAATAAGTGCATCAAGAGATTTGGCAAGGAGATAATCTCCTGCCAAAACGGCCGTTTTGGAATTCCATTTTGAATGAACACTTTGTTTGTTATGTCTTTTGTCTGCTTCATCAATGATGTCATCATGGATTAAAGTAGCGTTATGTATCAATTCTGCTGCGATTGCAAGGTTTGTGTGTTCATCTTTGATTTGTCCGCATAATCCTGCAAAAAGAAAAACCAAAGCTGGGCGAAGTCTTTTCCCCCCTGAGCAGAGAGTATCATTTGCAATTTTGTCCACCATATAGTTGCTAAATTCAAAAGAGGAGGACAATTTATTTTCGAATTCTGAAAGGTTTTGACGAATAGGAGAGATAATATCGTCTAAATTTGTTTTGACTTTTTCCATGCAATTATTATTGCATAAAACGCATTCTTGGGTCAAAGTCGATTATTGAATTTCTTGAGTAGGCAACAGGAATGTTTCTATTCTTGTTCCTTTTTTGACAGCTTCTTCAAAGTGGATTGGGCTTGTGATTTCAAGCTTTGGAAGGTCTGCAAATTCCAAGATAGAACTTATTCTATAAAGTCCATATCCTGTTCCAGGGACATCTTGAACATTTGAACCTCTTTCAGGTCCGACTACCTTAGGTTGATCTTCAGGTATGATTCCTCTGCCTTGGTCTTCCACACCAAAATGTAGTTTGTCATCTTTTAAATCAAATTTTACTTTAATTTGAGTATCTTTTTCTGAATATTTGATGGCATTTTCGATTAAATTTGACATAATAATATAGTTTTTATAGCCTTTATTTGTTATACCCTGAGGGCTATCTAAAAGTTGTTCATTTTCAACTGTTATGTCGATATTTTTGCAGTTTTTTCTTTCTTTTAGGCTTTCATTGACCATATCGAAGATTTTTCTCATGCTGACTTTTTTGGTCGCATCATCAAGGCCTTCATCAAAGAATTTTTGGTATAGTTTTGTAGTTGAATTTGTGTGTTTAACTATATCATTAGTGAAATTTTTTATAGTTTTTGTTGCATCTCCTGTCATTTCACCCATATTTAAGTGCTTGAACATCTTAGCTATTTCAGGGTCGTCTATGCCCCACAAGTATAACATATTAATTCTGTGACTGATGTAAGAACCGTAAATTTCATGGCTAAGATCTCTTGTGAAATCACCTCTTTGGACCGTATCTGATTTTTCTTTGACGAGAGCATTTTCTTTTTGAGGATTTATGCTCTTTCCTACAAGTTCAAGGTTTTTATTAACGTAATTAACCATGTTATCCCTTGCAATTTGCGGATCTTTTATTTCTTGATTTTTTTTGATTAATTCAACACCGCTTTTGCGGATTTCATCAATCGGAAGTTTGACATTTCCATTGAAAGAAGGCTGCGCTTGAATATTTGTGCTTCTTTCAAATTTGTCGCTTTTAAGGTTTCCAAATTTTAAAGAAGGATTTGTATTTTTATGTGGCAGAGTATTTTTGTTATAAACTTGAGCTGCTGAAAAAGATGAGACTGTATTTAACACAAGATAGACCTATGATTTTGTAATATCTTAATAATGCCTGTGATGCCCAAAAATTAACTATTTTGGCGATTTTTGCTTTACAAAACTTTAGTTAGCCGCTAGATTCAACTTGCACAAGGGTTTATACGGAATTAAGCCTCAAAAGCCAAGCTGTTATTGGCTAAAAGTCTTAAATCATCTCCTAATTAAAAATTGAAAAATAATTTTTGTTTGTCAGAGGGGTTTTTGTTGATGTAATATTGTTGCCGTAAACATAGTGTATGGTTGACTTTATAGGGTAACGAACAATTCCGTTCGGGCAAATATTAAGAAATATTACTAAAAACCCCTTGTTTATATAAATAAGTATATACTATTTAGGCAATTTTTATATGCTTTGTGTTTTTTCATGTTTATAAGAGAGAAATTTATACATGAAAATATAGAGGAGAATATTGAATGAACGTAGGACTAACCCCAGGATCAAAAACTTACTACGCTGCAGAAGAGAGAAAAAAACCTGTAGGAGAAACACCTGTTGTATCTGAAGAGAAAAAAGGTGCCAATCTTGTAAAAGATGGCAAAGTAGGTAAATTTTCAAACAGCATAATGGATGCGAATGAAACAGACGGCAAAACCAAGCTTGATGATAAAGGCAAAGGAACATCTGTTGAGACACAAAGACAGGTAATAAAAGAATCCGTTGACTTTAGCCAGGTAAAAGATAAGAGTCTTTTCTTTGGTCTTATTCATACCAGAACAAAAGAAAAAGCAGAATATACAGAAGCAGACGGTACTACAGGTACTATGAAACTTGCAATTAAAGAAACAAAAGAAAGCAGAAAAGCATCTAACGTTGCACAAAAAGAGCATAAACAACTTGAAAAAGCCCAAGAAAAATTGACTGATGCTCAAGAAGATGTTGATTTGGCTCAATCTGAATATGATGCAGCCAAAGCTAAAAGCAGTGTTTCTGAGGCTGATTTGAAAGCGAAAAGCCAAAAACTTTTTGAAGCTCAGCACAAATATGACCAAGCTTTAGCAGCAGAAAAGGCAGAGAAAGCAGAAAAACTTGAAAAACCTGAAACAGAAAAAGACAAATGGAAAGCCAAAGAAACTGATGTTGACGGCGATGTCACAGGTAAATCTAAAGGCAAAATAAAAATTTCTTATAAAAAACCTGAAGTTGAAAAACCTGAAAAATCACAAGTTGAAATAGCACGTGAAGAATACGAAAAAGCTCAAAAAGAAGTTGAAGAAGCTCAAAAAACATATTCTTCAGATGTAAAACATCAAAAAGACCTTGAGCCTAAACTTGAAAAAGCAAAAGCAAAACGTGACAAAGCTCAGGATAACGTCAATAAAGAACAAAAAGAATACGATGAGGCTGTAGGCAAAGCAGGCTGCAAAGAATATGACGTAAAATACAAAACAAAAGAAAAATATGATGGTTCTGATGATCCAAACAGTGAAGTTGATCATATGAAACATAAAACAAAAGGCAAACTTATTGTTTCAGAATGTGGTGATCCAACACCTGTTGTGACACCTGATCCGACACCGGAACCAACACCTGATCCGATTCCTGATCCGAAACCGGAACCCGATCCCGATCCAATTCCTGAGAAAAAACCTGTAGCTCCTCAGACATTTGATAATATGATCAATAAAAAATCAGGAGTAGTTACTGAGCAAAAAACAGGTAATGTTTCAGATCCTATCACCGCAGACAAAAAAACAAAAGCAAACTCAGCCGTTAATACGCTTATAAGCTTCTTGTCTGATGGCAAAATGGGTAAAGATTCGAAATTTGTTGTCAACAATAATAGAGCTGATATCAAAAAAGAGTTCATTAAGGACTTAGAAACTGATGGACAAGCAGGAGTCAGCAAAGCAGAATTTACTCAAAGAGCAAAAGACCTTGAAACACAAAGACAAAAAGCAAAAGCTGATGGCGTAGAATACTACGGACGTGACGGCGTAGATTTCAGCGAAGCTAAGCTGGATGCAAGCTTTAAGTCTATTGATACAAATGGCGATGGCATAGTCGAACAGGGCGAAATCAATGCCTTTGTTGATAAATTCGGCCACAAATCTACTTTCCAAAGAAGAGAAAACGGGCAAAATGCAAACTACAAAAACGTAACAGAATTCAAATTATCTGAAATGGAGGATATTTTAAAAGCAACAACAACAGAAGAATAATATTAAATATCAATAAGCTAAAAGCCCCTATTTTAGGGGCTTTTTTTGTTTCTTCTTAACAATATTAAGTAGGGTGTTGACAAAATGTTCGGTTTACCATACAATCATGCTGTTAGTTTGATAAAGAAAGTTTTTATGGCTAAACCAGCACTAAAACCGATATCTGCCAGTCTTGAAGATTACCTTGAAGCTATTTATAGCATTATTGAGGAAAAGAACTGCGTTAAAGCTGTCGAAATTTCAAGAATGCTTGGGGTGGGAAGATCTTCTGTGACAGAAGCTCTAAAAAACCTTGCAGAGAAAAATTTAGTGAATTACGGTCGATATGATGGTATATCTTTGACCCCTCAAGGCGAAGAAGCTGCTCGAGTAGTGATTTTTAGGCATAATACTCTTTATGAATTTTTTACTAATATCGTGGATTTGCGTCCGGATGAAGCGCATGAAAATGCTTGCAGAGCAGAACATGTTCTATCTGAAGATGCTATGGACAGATTGGTTAGTTTTGTTGAATTTCACAGAGAATTTGAGGATGTTAACGGGTGTGTTCAAAAGTTCAAACAGTATTGTTCTATGAAAAAATAGGCAAAAATTTTTTGCAAAAAATGTTCGCCTAATAGAACAATTTGAATTAAATCGGTAAAAAATATTTATACACTGAATGTTCGGTGAGGCAAACAAAAAGGAAGAGAAAATAAAAGGCTTTTATTA
>JAQUTS010000167.1 GCA_028694275.1 Candidatus Gastranaerophilales bacterium | reverse complement strand
GATTTTGGGAGAAAAAGCCCCTAAAAAAACTGCCCAAACTAATACCGAAAAACAGCACGATTCATTAGGTTCTGCATACAAAAAAATAAATGACGAAAGAAGACCCGAACCCCTTGATTTGGGCTTACACATTGATGATATCGCCGCTGTAGGATTTTTATCAGGCGTCAACTGGATTGGCCCTGTTCTACCTGCATTATATTCGATCTCAGGATATAGGGCAGGAATCGGATATAGAAATCACGAAGAAAAACAAAAAACCAACGCCTAATGCCCGCAACCGCAAGAACAATGCCCCGGGAAAGCCTTTTGAGCTTTAAGAATATTGATTTTTATACTTGCACCGACAGCTGTGCATTCACCTGTTTCTTCAGAAACATTTAACGGTTTGAGCTTTATTTCTTCAATAAAACCCATACTATTCAGCAATTGCTGAATTTTCAGGATAGTTTCTTCTATTTGTTTTGTGTTTTCTGATGACAAAAGGACATCTACCTTGGAAAAATTCAACATATCCGCAATATCAGATTTTTTGACAGGTGATAAACAATAAGCTGTATTATCAAGAAGTTCAGATACAATCCCGCCAAGCTCAAGACTCATAAGGTATCCGTATTTGGAATCAAAAACCGCCTTGCACTCCAATTCTATCGGACTTTGTGGGATTTCTTGGATAATAATATCTTTATTAGCCGACATAATGTTTGAAACCAGCTCATTATAGCCATTTTCAAAATTCTCTTGAACAAATATATCAATACTTTTTTTGTCTGTTTTAAGCGACGCATTTTCAGAGGCGACAACCATTCTGATAGGATATTTTGCAGTAGAAACAAAATCAAAAGCTTCTTGATAAGTTTGCACCAAAGAACATTTGGCCGTAGAAATGCCGATTTCTGATAAAACTGATAAAGCCTCAAAAATATTGAGTTCTCTTCTGCAATCTTTTATACATTGCCTTATTATATGTTCTATTCTGCTTTTATTAGCATCAGGAATTTCAAATGACTCAGTATTGTCTTCTTGTTTTTCTGTGCCTTTTTGGTATTTGACAAGCTTAGAAATAACTTTGACGACATCCTCAACATAAGTAAAAACAGGCACCTTGATATCATCCAAAACCACAGGCAAATACTCAGACCCAACAGGTACAACACATACAAGTGTTTTATTGGTGGCATCAGAAAAAATATTATTAATTTCCTTAATAAAATCAGCACCTGAAACTGAAGTTTCGGGCAAATAAATCGCTGCCACAATATCTGATGACTCAGATTCCAAAGCAGAAATCAAAGCCTGCTTGTATTGCTCAAACCCTTGCAAAGTTGCAACTTCTCTCACACTTTCAACGTAAATATTTGAATCATAAGAGCCTATTGAATTTTTTAAAGAAGTCCCGTATTCAGGTGAATTTGTAACAACACAAACCTTGTTACCTTTGGGGATAGGGCAAGAACAAAAAACCTTTAGAGTATTTAAAAGATCCCAAACAGATGTTTCAACAATTGCCCCACTTTGTCTCAATAAAGCCTGCATAGGCTTATTAAGAGGGTCTTGATTGAAAACCACAACAGGTTTTGTCTTTGATATATCAGATACGGTTTTTTTGAATTTTTCAGGGTTATTTAATGAAGAAACACAAAGCAAAAACTGCTTTGCATCAGAATCATTTGCCAAATTTTCAAGTAAAGATTCTGTAGAATTTTGCATCTGATTCCCGACAGAAATAAATTGAGACAAACCAATACCGGCATCATTAAAAAAGCTCAAAACAGATTTGGGAACATCCTTTGACTGAGAGATAAAAACCATATTGTTTTTTTCTAAAGCCACATCCATTAAAGACGCATTAATAGGAAAATCAGAATTTGTATTGATAATCCCGATAGAATTCGGCCCGATGATATTCATTTGATGTTCTTGAACTTTATCAGAAAGAATTTTTTCCAAAAGAGCTCCTTCTTTGCCTGATTCTTTAAAGCCCTTGGAGGTAATGATAATATTATTAATATTTTTAAGCGCACATTGGTTGATTATTTCGACAACGACTTTATTTTCAGCTGTAATAATAACAAGTTCAACATCTTCTGGAATATCCCAAAATGCCTTATCTGACGCTTCTTCTTTAACAACCTTAAAAACATCACCTAAAAAACCGCTGTTTTTGAGATTTTCATATATTATCTCAGCATCATCTTGCCCCTCTGTGGCTGAGATTATTGCTATTGACTTTGGAGCCAAAAAATCATTCAAATCAAACATAGAATAAAACTTCCAACATAGTAAACTGTTAAAAGTATTATGTTATAATTTCAGGCCGTTGTAAACAATTTGATTTATGAATCAATATCCAGCTTTTCAAGCCTGTTTCTTATTGTTCTTTCGATAACATCTTGATCCAATGTTGAATCAATACCGTTCAAAGTCTTGTATCTGTCAGTAAAGGATAATGATGATGACATATCAAGTTCCCAAGAAATTGAATCCAAAATACTCTCAAGATCCTTTTCCTCAAGAGAAGCTGTACTCTCTTGTGCACCAAAGCCTTTGAAGTTGAACAATATTGAAAAATCAAGTTTGTTAGCTACAAAAGAAGGGGCTTTTTCTTCTTTGGACTCAGTTTTGTCAGATTTTGGCGTAACTGTTATTTCAGCAGAATCATCCTTTGACTCACTTATTGCTGAGAAGAACGTCCTCATTGAATAAGATGAAGCACTTGATGCTTGTGTAGTTGCAGAGCTATCGGCTTTATTTGTAGTTATTTCTTCTGTTTTTTCTGTTGTATCGGCAGTTTTGGGGGCTTCCTCAACTATAGATATACCTTTTAAAGCAAGTTCAAAAAGGGCAAAGCTATCAGTTTTTTGTACCCCTTCTTTTTTGACTGTTTCTATATCAATACTTGAATAATCAACGGGTTCTGCATCAGATACAGTCTTTGCTTCGGGATCTTGGATGAATTTAGAAGAAAATGCTGTATAAAGATTTCCGACATAAGAAGTCAAATTATCCATAATGGATGTCTCATTTGCACTGCCTGTTTGCAACAAAGAAGCATCCAGTGCTGAAAAATCAACATCAAGGTTGTAAGTGGATGCTATTTCCTGAATTTGTGCAAGCTGGTTTAGAGCTTTTGTATAAGCATCGTTGCTGCTTGTTTGAACAACATTCAACGCAGCTGATTTTTCAGATATTTCTTTTTCAAGTTTTGAGTATTCTTGCATTTTAGTAGCCAATTGATTAAAAATATCAGATCCGACAATTTGGTTTGCAATCCCTGTATCTTTTGAAAAATCGAGTACTGCGCCAAAATTT
>JAQUTS010000023.1 GCA_028694275.1 Candidatus Gastranaerophilales bacterium | reverse complement strand
TGCGGACAGCATAATATAGGCGGTTCTGTTTGGGGGGATTTTAACGAAGGACTTACCTTTAGGGTTACAAATCCCGGACAAAGAGTCGGTGCTATGGCGATGGAAGGCACCAAAATAATAGTTAACGGTTCTGCTCCTGCAGATGTTGGCTGGCTGAATTCAGGTGCGGAAATTGTTGTCAAAGGCGATGGCGGTGATACAACAGCGCATTGTGCAGCAGGCGGTCAGATATATATTTCAGGTCGCACAGGTACTCGCTCAGGTGCTATGATGAAGCACGACCCCAAGTTTAACCCTCCTCAATTTTGGGTTCTTAAAAACACAGGTTCATTCAGTTTTGAGTTTATGGGCGGCGGTATAGCAGTTGTTTGCGGCCATGAATGTGAAAATCTTGAATCTGTTCTTGGTCAGCGTTCTTGCGTGGGAATGGTCGGCGGGACGATATATTTTCGTGGCAATCATTCCAATATTGCTGATTGTGTTGAAGTTTATTCACTTGATGAACAAGATGAGGAGTTTTTGAAAGTCGGGCTGGACAAATTTTTGTCAGAAATAGACAAAAAAGAGATTTATGACAAATTGGCTGATTTTTCAAAATGGCATAAAATAACACCTAAAAGAAAATCATCTAAAGATGTTCCTTCTATGAAAGAATTTAGGCTCAAAGAATGGGTCGAGGGCGGAATTTTTGGTGATTTTATTGATGATGATTTCAAAGTTTATGATCTTGCTGCGCCTGCAGAGGCCAG
This sequence comes from Candidatus Gastranaerophilales bacterium, assembly GCA_028694275.1. Classification (GTDB taxonomy): domain Bacteria; phylum Cyanobacteriota; class Vampirovibrionia; order Gastranaerophilales; family CAJFVJ01; genus JAEWLZ01. The sequence goes on along the minus strand of JAQUTS010000023.1, from coordinate 15,354 downwards.
ATTGAACCGTCCTGAATGGACTCAATCAGGCTGTATAGATTGCAAAATTTGCCTGAATAGTTGCCCTCAAGGAGCCATAAAAGAAGAAAATAAAATTTATTCCTCTTGTGATGATGAGTGCATCGGTTGTGGAATTTGTAAGTCTGTATGCCCAAAAGCCTGTTGGGATATGAAAAGTAATGTCCGTGAGATAAGCTGAGCCTTGCTCAGAAAAGAATAGACACTTGGGTAATATATCACTTCTGAAAAAAAGAAGTATGATTGCTAATATAAAGTTTGGGAATTTTCAGGCCGGTATTGGTATAAGGCTTGCTATTGTAAAAATAGTCTGTTACTATTTTTGGTAATTGAATGTGCAGTATTGAATGGTTTCTCAGTCAGTAAGGAGAGAAGACTTGTTAACTAAGATAATGCAAAAACGCAACTATATAGTGGCGATACATGTTTTTTTGACTCTTTCTTTAATCTCTTTTTTGCTTTTCCCGTCTATGAAATATGCCGTATTTATTACGATTGTATATTTAATTTTGTCCAGATTGACTTATCTTAAGGGCAAAGAAGTAACGGAGCTTGCCATCAAATATATTGATTTGGAGAAACTTTTATCAGGCGTGTTTGCTTCTGTCCCCGATTTGATATTTTACAAAGATTCCAATTTGGACTATGTTTCTTGCAACGATGCTTTTGTTGAGGCTTTGAAGAAGCCAAGAGAAGAGATTTTGGGTAAAAAAGATTTTGATTTGCTCCCGGCAGATATAGCTCAAGATGGTTTTGAGACTGATATGCAGGTTTTGCAAACGAAAGAACCTATTTCTTTTGATAAGAAATATTGTAAGGATGATATAAATCCTAGGGTTTATAGTTTTATCAAGTCACCTATTCTTTCTGAAGAAGGTGATGTAATAGGTATTTTAGGTATCGCAAGAGATGTGACCGAGCAAAACTTGATGCAAGAAAACATAGGCTATAAAGAATCTCAGCTTAATGCAATTCTTGAAACTATGCCATTGTATGCTTATATGAAAGATATTGACGGTAAATTTGTTATTGGGAATAAAAAAGTTTTGGAGCTTTTTGGGAAGACTCTTGGGGAGATGATAGGTGTTTATTCATATAAACTTTATGAAAACTTTTATCCTGAGATGAATGATATAATAGATGAAGAGGATAAAATCGTTTTGAGAACCAAAGAGCCGTTATCTTTTGAGAGGCATTTGGACACAACAAAAGGCAAAATTTGGGTAGAATTAAATAAATCACCTATCATTAATGATGAAAGCGATGTGATTGGTATACTCGTTGTTATAAGAGATATTGAGTGTCAAAAAGAAGTCGAAAAGCAAAAGGAAACTTTTGTGGCGACACTTACTCATGACTTGAAAATCCCAACAATAGCTCAGATTAAAACTCTAGAAATCCTTATGAATGGTGCATTGGGTCCAATTTCCGAACTTCAAAAAGAAGCTATTGAGCAAATTCATAATTCTTGTAAGTATATGTTTAATATGATTTCAACTTTGTTATCTACTTATAGGTATGAAAAAGGTGTGAAAAATATGAACTATGAGCAGTTTGATTTTGTTTCTTTGGTCAGTGAATGCTCTAATGAGATATCTTGCTTGGCGCAGGACAAAGAGCAGGTAATTGTAATAAAAAATAAACTCAACTTTGCCCAAGTTTCAGCCGATAAGCTTGAGATAAAAAGAGTGATTACTAATTTGTTATCGAATGCCATTTCGTACTCATTCAAAAATACAGAAATTGAAATTATTATGGAAAATACAGATCAAGAGATATCTTGTTTAATCAAAAATAAAAGCGAAATTATACCCAAAGAAGAGCTGGATAATCTTTTTGGAAAATATGTCTCAAATGCTAGCAAATACAGACAACTTGGGCTTGGTTTGGGGTTATATCTTTCAAAACAGATAATTGAAGCCCACCAGGGTTCTATTTTTGCAAGAAGTGATGCTCAAATCGGAAATATTTTTGGCTTTGAAATTCCAATTTTTGAGCCCGCAGAAGGTTTTGAATTAAGAAGTATAAATAATCATTCTGAAGTTAAATAATTATTTCCAAAAATCATTTAACTTTCCTAGGATTCTCCGACTCGCTTCCCCATCACCATAAGGGTTTTGTGATATATCAAATCGGGTAGCGGCTTTTGGGACAGAGAGGATTTTTTCTGATTCTGAGACGATTTTATCATAATCGGCTCCTACAAGTATTGATACTCCTGCATCAATTCCTTCTGTGCGTTCTGTTTCGTACCTCATAACGAGAGTCGGACATCCAAAAGAAGGTGCTTCTTCTTGTATTCCACCTGAGTCTGTGAGGATGAGTTTTGAGTTTTTCATTAAATAAACAAGATAAGGGTAATCCAAAGGCGTTAAAAGATGTATATTTTGGCTATTGCCTAAATGAGAATGAATTTTGTCTTTTACATTTGGGTTTGGGTGCACAGGCAATACAAATGTGTGATTGGGGTATTTTTCTGATAAAAATTTGATAGCTTCTATTATTCTGTCAATTCTTTCCCCGTGGTTTTCTCTTCTGTGCGCTGTTATCAAGACCAATTTATCATCAATAGCTATATTCTTTTCATCAAAGAAGCCTGCTGCATTTTGTAGAGTTTCTTCAGATAAGCAGAATAGAGCATCGACTACAGTGTTTCCGACTACGTGGATTTTGGATTCTTTTATGTCTTCTTTTAGCAGTGCTTTTTCGTTTACTTTTGTCGGTGCAAAATGTAGATCAGTTATTCTTGATGCCATTTGGCGCATAGCTTCCTCAGGGAACGGTTCAAAAAGGTCATATGAGCGAAGCCCGGCTTCTACGTGAAATACCGGGATTTTGTTATAAAAACTCACCAATGCCCCTGTCAATACAGTGATTGTGTCCCCTTGGACAATAGTTGCATCTATTTTTTGTGAGTCATAGACTTCTTGAAGTTTGTTCAAAATTCTGGCCTGTACGCCTGCAAGAGATTGATTGGCCTTCATTACATCAAGGCTGATATCAGCTTTTAGCCCAAAATAAGAAAGTGTCTGATTTGAGAGTTCTTTTTGTTGTTCTGTATTGCACACAATTACGTTATATTTGTCAGGGTATTTTTTTAGTTCAAGTATAACAGGGGCAAGTTTTATGACTTCTGGGCGTGTTCCAAAAACAAAAAGTATATTTTTCATTTCAGTCTCTCTATATAATGCTTTATCTAAAGCTAATAATATCCGAAATTTGTCCTAAATTCAAAGATTATCTTTTTGTAAAGAATTATCAAATTAATACGTCCTAATATCAACTGTTATTATTTATGCTTTTTTATGCCTGATTATAGGCAGTAGATTTATGGATAAATAAGATGTTAATTCAACAAGTTGGGCCCAAACACGCTTCGAGTAAGCTAAATAACGCTAATCATTCTGTAGGTATTCAGTATCAAATTGCTGATAAGCAAATCGGCTTGAATGATTTGATATTTTATAAACCATCAAAAGTTAAATGTTCGATTAGTTTTGGTTCTGATAAACCGATTTTGGAAAAAGCTAAAAACTTTGATGACAGTGTCGATAAATATTTCCGTTTGACGCCTGATCCTTACCAGGTGAGAGCTGCCAAGACTCTTTATAATGGTGATGATGCAATTGTTGTCGCTCCAACAGGAACCGGAAAAACCCTTATTGCAGAGTACATCATCAATAAAAATGTTGCCGAAGGGAAGAAAACTTTCTATACAACTCCTTTGAAAGCACTTTCTAATGAGAAAAAGAAGGATTTTACTCATCTTTATGAGGCTTTTGATGAACTTTCTCAAAAGTGGGGAAATGAAAAAGTCGGGTTGATGACAGGCGATATAAAAATCAATCCTGATGCGCCTATACAGGTTATGACAACCGAAATCTATAATAATATGCTTCTGGGTGATAACAAAAAAACACTGGAAAACCTAGCTACTGTTATTTATGATGAGTTTCACACTATGAATGACCCTGAAAGGGGAACAGTTTGGGAAACATCTGTTATGTATACACCGCCAAAAGTTCAACAGTTGGCACTTTCAGGTACTGTTGGCAACGGTGAGGTTGTGACAGGCTGGTTTAACAGATTGAAAGCCCTAAAAGCGGAGGAGACAGGGATTGTTAATGACAAAAAAACAGAACTTGTATATATGGCCTCATCAGAGAGATATGTCCCATTGAAATTTCACGTTTTTGACCCAAAAACAAATAAGCTTGCACCTCTTTTGATTGAAAAATACAATATTGATAAATTAGAAGCTTCTTTAAAAGAAGATGCAATTAAACCTCTTGGTGAAAGGCAAAAAGAAGTCCTCGTCTCTGTAAGCAAGCACGCAGGCGGTAATGAAACCCCAGAAGACGGGATACGTGTTCTGAAAGAAATCGTAGCGAAGCCTTCTGATCTTCTTGACTCATTGGAAAATTCTCTTCGAGAAAAACTTGGGATACAAGAACTTGATGCGAGAAGAATCGCCGCCCATTTATCAGATAAAGACGAGCAAAAATTCAACGCAGTACAATTGGCTAATGCAACTCAAGAGAAAAAACCCGCCAAAATCATCAGCCGAAAACTTATTACAAGTCTTCATCAATCAGGCAAATTGCGCACAGAAAGTCAACAACTATTAAAACAAATAAGCACCAAAATGCACGGGGATGGCACCGTTGAAGATGGTATCAAGCGTCTTGGGGGTGTTATCAATAATCAGGATATGACTCCTTTTGATGCAAAAAATCAGCTTGTCAAAAAGAAATTTGACAAAAAGTTTGCTCAAGAAATCGTTTCAGCTCTTGCATTATCACCTCGTCCGCCAAGGGAAACATCTGCTGAGCTTGCGGTTGTTGATATTTTGAAAAAACAAGACAAACTTCCTGCGATTGTTTTCAAGTTTTCCAAAAAAGGATGCGAAAGTGTCAGAGATGAGATGCTAACAAGACCTCCTATGTTGAATAAAGAAGATCAAGAAACAGTTACTCAAGTGGTCAATGAGTACAAAAAAAGAAATATATTCCTTGGGACTGATGAAGGAGCCAAATCGTTCAATTGGGGCGTTACGGTGCACCATTCGGGTAAAATGCCTGCCAATAAAGAAATAACCGAACTTCTTGCTCAAAATAAACTAAGTCACGTCACTATGGCAACATCAACACTTGGAGCCGGTATCAATGTTCCTGCAAGGTCTACTGTTTTGACCCAATTAACAATTGCTGGAAGAGAATTGTCTGTTAATGAATTCCACCAAATGGCAGGAAGAGCCGGCAGACGCGGCAAAGATCCTGTCGGTGATGTGGTTGTTTTCTTGGATAAAGAGCACAATGCTTATGATATATACAAAAAAGTTACGGCTAAACCTGATCCTATAATCAGTACTTTTAGGCCTCAGTATAATTTTATAAGTAATTTCATCCCGACTAACAAGCCAATCTCAGAGGCTGTCGACAGGTCATTTTTGTATGACGTAACTGTGGCAAGTGGCCGTGATCCTGAAAAAACAATGGGAAAAGTCAAAAAAGATTTTGAAAAAATGGCCAAGTTACTTATAGATCCGACTTCAGGGTGTTTTGAAAAGACAGAAGATGGTTATACCCCCACTCTTAAGGGGATGGCTGTTTCTAAAGCACGCGGAGTTGACGGGCTTTTGTTTGCAGAAACAATGTTTAAGGCACCTTTAGATGATGTTTCTCCTTCTCAGCTGGCGGCTATTGCATGTTATTTGACCCAAGGTGATGAAAAAAACTTGGAGCAGGCCGTAAAGCTTGATGAGACGACAGCTTTTGGAATTGATAGAGTCAGGGAATTGCAGACCAATATTGATAAGGTCGAAAAACGTTACGGTATACAAAAAACTGAACAATTCCCGAATTTATATGCCTCCCAATTTGTCAAAAAATGGGTGGATGTTCCTGAAGAAGAAGCTTTGAACGGTTGGGAAAAAATCGTAATTCAATCAAACAGCAAAAACTTTGACGAAGGTGATTTATTCAAATCCGTGAACAGTACGCTGGATGTTCTACAGCAGTTTAGAGAAACAGCTGATCTTGTTGCAAAAGAAGCTCTTAAAAAAGGAGAGAGTCTTGATTTTGTTAAAAGGATGAAAAAAATATCAATGAATGCCGATGTTGCCGTCAAGCGAATTACCAAAAATCCTATTGCTGAGTTTCATGCGCCTATAGGGCTGGAACATTTGAAAATCAGAAGATAACAAATACACTGTTTTATGGTATTATGATTCCACAAAGAGGGACCATAATATGAATTTTGACAATTTGGCTATAGGTGTTGATACAGAAGAAATAGACAGATTTAAGTCTTATTCTGATAGGAATGACCCTTTTGTCAAAAAAGTTTTCACCGAAAAAGAAGCTGATTATTGTTATTCTAAAAAGATATTTTATCAGCATCTGGCCGCAAGATTTTGCGCCAAAGAGGCCTTAATTAAAGCTGTTTCAAGTCTTTTGGGTAAACAGTATTTTTACCTTGATTTCGAAATTTTAAATTACGATTCAGGTGAGCCCTATGTGGTTTTTTGTAATGAAGAGCTCAAACAGCTTAAAGTCAAAATATCTCTTTCTCACAGCAAAATAAACGCTACAGCGTCTGTTGCGGTATTTTTGGGTGAATGATTTGCGTGAGCTTTTGCTCCCATTTCCAGGCATTTTCTATAGAGTTTTCAAGAGGTGCTTTGGTTTGCCATTCTAAAATCATTTTTGCTTTGGTGTTATCGGCAATTAGAACGGATGGATCCCCTTCTCTTTTGGGCTTAATTTCAAGTGGAATTTTTTTGCCTGTGGTTTTTTCACAAGTGTTGAAAATATCTTTCACTGATGAGCCAAGCCCTGTACCCAAATTGAAGATATCGGTTTTGTTATTTTTTAGTAGATATTTTAGAGCAAGAAAATGCGCTTGCGCAAGATCTTCGACATCTATATAGTCTCTTATGCATGTGCCGTCTTTTGTCGGATAGTCATCGCCGAATATGGAGAAAATTTGGCCTGTTGTAGTGAGTGATTTTAGGATATTTGGTACAAGATGCGTCTCTGTGTCATGCCATTCGCCTGATATTAGGTCTTTGTTTGCGCCGATTACATTGAAATATCTCAGGCGTATACTTTTTAAGTTACTGAATTTGTCATATTCATCCAGTATTTTTTCGACAACAAGTTTGCTTTGCCCATAAGGGTTCACAGGGTTTTTGGGGTCGTTTTCTTGTATGGGAATTTGTTTTGGCTCGCCATATACTGCAGCTGTTGATGAAAAAACTATCTTGAGTACATTGGCATCAACCATTGCATTAATTAAATTGAAAGATCCTACAACATTGTTGTCATAGTATTTTTGCGGGTGTTTTACTGATTCATTTACTAAGGAATATGCCGCAAAATGTATAACTGCATCGAAGTTATGTTTTTCAAAAACTTGTTTTATATCTGCGGGGTTTTTAAGGTCACCTTTGATGAATTCGCAAATATTACCTTTGCCCTTAAATGATTGAAGGGCATCTATTATATATTGGTGGCCTGTTTCGAGGTTATCAAAAATTACAACGTCGAAATCTTCTTGTAATAAGCGCAGAACAAAATGGCTGCCTATGTATCCTGCTCCGCCTGTTACTAAAAATTTTTTCCTCATTTAATATCTACCAAGATTTGGAACTTAAGACAATTATAATATTAAATTTATAAAAGTCTACCATTAAAAGTACTATAAAACTTGGCTTTGAGATGGTGATACTTTTTCACTGAGCTTTTTGGCAAATTCAGGCGCATCCATCATTGGTGTGAAAGCTTCGATGTAGACGAGTTTTTCACTTCTTCTTGCACTGTTAAGAGCATTTAGGAGGTCATTTTTGGTATGAGCTTTTATTGTTAATAAGTTTCCTTTAAAGGATTCTGCAAAATTTGTATAATCCCATTGTGCGACGTCGTTGAACTCATCCATAGGATTTGTGCACAATAGACGCTCTATTGTGTATCCGTCATTGTTAATCACTATTATGATAGGGTTAACTCCGTATCTGAGCATAGAGCTGACTTCTTGGGCTGTCATCTGGTGGGAGCCTTCGCCTGTAACCATAATTACTCTCTTTGTCTTATCGGCCATGCTTGCCCCGAATGTTGCAGGAGTCCCCCATCCGATAGAGCCCCAAAGCACTTGAGTGCAGTATTTTGCATTGTGTGGAAGCTTGATGGGTACAGAGCCGAATGATGTCAGTCCTGTCTCAGGAAGATAAATATCAGAGCTGCTTATGAAATCTTGTATTGTTGAATAAATATAGTCTTGGCTTAAAACTTCATCAGAAGCTTCTTGTGATATGTATCCGTACGAGATTTTTTCATTTTTTGGCTCGGATTGTTTTACTTTTTCGATAAGAGTATCAAGGATATCTTCCATTGTTACGTTATCATATAAGGTGTTGTTGATTTTTACGTGATGGGGTTGTATGTCTATAACTTTTTCGAAGTTAAGTTTTGATGTGTATCCGCCACTGTTAAAATCCGTCATAAAAATTCCAAATCCAAGGACGCACTCAGAAGATTCTACGCGTTCAGCGATTTTTTCTGATACCAAATCCCCGCAGTATACGCCCACAAAGTTAGGGCTGCTTTCATCAACAGAGCTTTTGCCCATAGCCATTGTGGCTACGGCGAACCCTGATTTGTCTGCAAGGGTTTGTAATTTGTTTTGCAATCCGTATCTTAAAATCGGGAAATCACTTAGTATAACAGTGTTTTGTGAGTCATTAAGAATGCTCATTATGTGGTCTGATGCCGCGTTTAATTGTTTTGGGTCGCTTTTTTTAGGCTCAAAAATATCTGTTGTGATATTGATAGGTTCGCAACAATAATCATCATAGAGGCCTATGTATACAGGTTTTCTTTCGTTATAAAGCACTGATAGCGCTTGTTCGATTTCTTCTTGAGCGTTTTCTTTTGAAATAACAACGCTGTGAGCCGTTACTTTTGAGTATATTTCATAAAATGTATTGTAGTCTCTGTCTGCAAGGCAGTGGTGGATAATTTGACCTTTGTCTATGGCTCTTTTTTTAGGCATACCGACTATTTTGACAACAGGTACACTCTCTGCAAATGATCCGGCAACTGCGTTTATGGCACTGAGTTCTCCTACTCCGTATGTGGTCACAATCGCCCCAAAACCTTTAATTCTAGCATAGCCATCGGCTGCATATCCTGAATTTAATTCATTACAGCAACCGACCCATTTTGTATCAGGGTGTCTTTCGATTGCTTCTAGGATGTGGAAGTTGTAATCCCCAGGGACTCCGAAAACTTCTTGAATTCCAAGATCATTTATTCTTTTTATCAAATATTCAATAATTGTCATCTTACTCATATCTCAAGCTAGTTCCTTTTCTGTCAGTTCGCATATAATGTGTCCGATTGTTATATGTGCTTCTTGGATTCTTGGGGTATCTTTTGATGGCACATTGATTAAAATATCACAATAATCTTTTATTTTTCCGCCAGTTTCGCCTGTTAGGGCTATTGTTGTTATGTTTTGAGTTTTTGCATATTCAAAAGCATTTATGATATTTTGTGAGTTGCCGCTTGTTGTTATCCCAAATAGGATATCACCTTGTTGTCCAAGGGCTTTTGTTTGCCTTGAAAACACATCATCAAAGCTGTAATCATTGGCTATGGCAGTTATTGCCGATACGTTTGTATTTAAACAAATCGCAGGAAGAGGTTGTCTTTCAAGATAAAATCTTCCGGTGAATTCTGCAGTCAAATGCTGAGCATCAGCAGCTGAGCCACCGTTTCCGCAAAACAGGATTTTTTTGCCGTTTTTTAGAGCAAAAGTTATTTTTTGAATGCTCAAATCAATTCTTTCGATGAGATTTTTATTTTCAAGAATTTTGTTTTTGGTATTTATACTGTCGGCTATTATTTCTGAAACGCTACGCATATCAACCCTTTTTGTTGTTTATATTAAGGGTAATATATCAAAAACAAAACAATAAAAAAAGCCCCTTAATATTATCTTTATTTGCTTAAGGAGCTTTTTTGCTTATTTTATTGCTTTTGATACTCTTTTTAGTATTTTGTCTGCAAGAGTGTGCTCTAAGACTCCGTGCAAAGTATTATCGATCTTTCTTATGTTGGAGGCGGATTTTTCTATTTTGTCCGTCCATTGAAAATACTTGGCGACAAAATCCTCTGCTTTTTTGGGGTCTTTGCCCATTTGTATCTGGACTATATCAGAAAGCATCTGCTTTGCTGTTGGAACCATTTTTTCATAATGTACATCCAAAATACCCTTATCATCAATCTCAAGAGCTCCTTTTTCTATAAAATAATTAAGCTGCATTACGGATCTGACTCTGTGAGCTTGTGACATATCAGGTTTTGATTTTAACAGTTCGTTATTTGCCCAGCTTGTAAGAATTTCTTTTTTCTTATCTTCGGTGTATTTACCTTTTTCGACAAGATAATCAAGACTGGCCAAAGAACCCATATCTGCTTTGGCTTCTTCAATTATGTTGGCAAAATTACCCAATGCCGCCTTGCCGTTTGAGGGGCCAAGCGAGTGGGCATTTTCATGACCTATAGTGAAGTCATGATCGGCTTCTTTTTTGTAGTACTTGTGCAGTTCTTTTTTGAGCGTGGCATCGAGTCTTTTTTGAATTTTTTCAGGATTTCCGCCGAGTCTTATTTGTCTGTGGTAGGCATTTCTTCTTCCATAACCTCTTTGTACGGATAGTTTATCATCGTTTGGGAGATTTTCTGCGAGAGTAATGCCCCCTCTGTATGAGCCTACATCACCTGTTAGATAAACAAGATCAACATCTACCATTGTTTGTTTGACATCACCTTTTGGCTTAATGGCTTGGGTGTATTTTTCTTTGAATGGCATTTGGTCTGCAAGAGCAGGAAGATATTTTTTGAAATCCAATAATTCTTGCGTTCCTTCTTTGTTTACAATACCTACTCTCACACCAATTGCGTCTTTTGATTGGAAGTCGATCTTATGTTTTTTTAGTTGTTTTAAGAGTTTTTTATCTTCTGCTGCAGCACCTGATAATTCATCTTCGTATTGTTCTCTTGTTATTGTGAACTCCAACGGTGTGTCTTGAAGCTTCGCCCAAAGTCTGTCAGCTTCTGCATCAAGCTCAGGGTCTGCTTTTTTAAATGCTTTGGCCTGAGCCAAAAGATATTTGTTGAAATCATCATTTGTTGAGACTTCTGCTGCTTTTTCAAGATGAACAGCTGCTTTTTGGAAGTGTTTTGGATATGCATCTACATAGTCGACACCTTTTAGGTTGCCGCTTGCGTCTTTTTTTACGACTGTTCTTTGCGAAAGAATCTGCCTTATCCCCAAAATATCATCATTTTTGAATTTATTATTTAGATCCGCAATAAGCTCCTCTTCGGTTGTGCCGGGAGGGTAGAAGTTTTTACCTTTATAGTTTTCTGTGTCCTTAAAGAGGAAGGTTCTTTCTGACATTCTGTCAAGACCTGTGATACCTTGCATCCCGTTGAAAAGCTTGAGCGTTTTTTGCGCGTGAGTATCGCCTTTTTGGGCTTCTGTTACCAAAGCTTGCTTTAGTGCAAGGTTTTTGTGGTGGTCCATATCAAGGAACACATCATTCAAAATTTCCGCTGCTTTCACAAGATGAAAAAGTGCTTTTTTGTCACCTTTTGCAAGTTCTTTGTATTTAGGTGCGTTTGCTTCAAGCAGCTTTATCGTTGATGTTTGATCTTTTAATCTTTTATCAAGTTCTGCTTCTGAAAAATTGAGCTCGTGCCCTGCGTATTTTTTACTGCTTCCGAAATTTACTTGTGCCATGTTTATTCTTCCCATTAATCCTAATGTATTCATCATATCATTAGATTTTGCAGGCACGCCAATAAAATGCTTATTTTGTAGGAATTTTACGTTATTCCTACGAGGATGAGAAGCACAGTTCACCCCTGTGGTAGCTAAAATCAATACTATTCACCTTTTCTGCTAGAGTTTATTTTTTATATTATAGACTTATTTTTGAGTTAGTCTATAACTACAAGTGTAATATTTACAATATTTAATAAAAAATATTGATTTTTGCAAAAAACATCCAATATTAAAGGTTTTTGCCTTTTATTTTGTTATTTGTGAGGATATAAACTTACCCCAAACTTAATCCTGCGCAGATATTTAGGCTTTGGCCTGTGATGCCTTTTGCCTCATCAGAGATTAAATATTCCGTGAGTTTTGCTATTTCATCAGGGTGAATAAATCTTTTTTGCGGAATGCACTCAAGTTCTTCTTCTAAATCAATACAAGGGTTGTCAATAAGGTCTGTTTTGACCCAGCCGGGGTTTATTACGTTGATTGTTATCCCGTGTTCTGCAAGTTCTAGCGCAAGTGCTTTACTCATGCCTATCAGGCCTGATTTTGATGCTGAATATAAAGACGCATTTGCCTCTCCGACAGAGCCTGAGATTGAGCCTATGTTTATTATGCGCCCCCATTTGTTTTCTTTCATTTGTTTTGTGAAAAGAGTTATGAGTTTGTAGGGGATTTCGAGGTTTAATTTAAAAATTCTTGATATTTGCTCATCAGTTATTTTTTCAACAGGGGCCCAAATGTATTCTCCTGCATTGTTGATTAAAATATCTACGGGGCCTGTTTGTGAAAGTATTTTTTCGCAAGCATTATTTTCAAGAAGATTTATTTCTATGGCTTTTGCGCCTGTTTTTTGTGCTGTTTCATTGAGGCGTGTTTGGTCTCTTCCTGTTACAAATAGCTCAAAATCCCCATTTGATAGGGTTTGGGCGATGCTTTTGCCTATGCCTTTTGAGGCACCTGTGATTAAAATTTTCTTTTTCATAAAGCCATTATATGCGAGAAATAATTATTTGTGGAGTTTGTTCGCATTTGAAAGGACTAATTTGTCCATTTCTTCCATTTCATCTTGCGCTACATAAAGTGCTGTTTTGATGGCATTAATCGAAGCATTTTCAGGTAATGCAACCATTAATCGTCTAGCTTTTTGTTCGTTTTTTGCGGTTTGTATTGCGGATTCTTTGCTTGAGGCTTTGTATGCATCTGTATTATTAAATAATGAAAATTTTATGTTTGTCATTTTTTTTCTTTTTTTTTCTGAAATTTCTAAAATAAATAGGCTCAGTAAGTTTAAAACTACTGAACCTATTTTGTTGCTGTTTTGTTAAGTTTTTATTCTTCGATATTTGCAAGAGCCGCATCAGCCTTGCACATACCAACGATGTTTTGTCCGCAATCAACGTAGTGAACCTCTCCCGTTACGCCTGATGCAAGATCTGAGACAAGATAAAGTCCTGATTTACCGACATCTTCAAGTGAAACATTGCGTTGAAGAGGAGCTTTTTTTGCTGCCACTTTTAACATTGTATTGAATCCGCCAATGCCTGAACCTGCAAGAGTTTTGATAGGTCCGGCCGAAAGAGCGTTGACTCTGACTCCGATTTCGCCCATTTCTTGAGCAAGGTATCTGACAGATGATTCCAAAGCTGCTTTTGCAACACCCATAATGTTGTAGTTGGCTACTGCTTTTACGCTTCCAAGATATGTCAAAGCTGTAACTGAGCTGCCTTCTTTCATAAGAGGTTTGCCGTATCTTACCATTGGAATAAGAGAGTATGCGCTTACTCCTAAAGCCAAATCCCAACCTGCTTTTGACGTGTCTGAGAAATTTCCTTGAAGATCATCTCTGTTAGCAAATGCTACAGAGTGAATGATAAAGTCTAATTCTCCGTAAATTTTCGCATATTCTTCAAAGACATTTTTGATTGCTTCTTCGTTAGTTACATCACATTCCATAATGAGTTTTGCGTTCATTGATTCTGCAATAGGACGAACTCTTGATTCCATTTGTGCATTTGCGTATGTAAATGCAATATCTGCTCCTTGTTCAAATAACTTTTCTGCTATGGCATTTGCTATACCTTTTTGGTTACTTACACCAAATATAATGCCTTTTTTGCCTTCCATTAGACCCATAAGTAATACCTCTTTTTAATCTATACTTTTACCCAATTTTACAACAAGCAAAAAAATTTGTCTAAAATGTAAATATGAATTTTTGATATTTCTGTAAAAACCAGTGTATCATTGCACTTAAGGTGCTTTTTAGGTGTCTTGAAACGGTAATTATTAAAAAAAAATATAGAAAACCTTAATTATTTGACAGCGTTGATATAATAAATTCATTAAGAAAAAATGATTTGAGCCAAAAGGAGAATAGGAAATGACAACAACAGCGACTAAGTTTATTTGTACTGTATGCGGATATGTGCATGAAGGAAGTGAAGCTCCAGAAAAATGCCCTATATGTAAAGCGTCATCAGACAAATTTAAAGAACAATCTGCTGAAAGAGCTTGGGCTGATGAACACAGAATCGGTGCTGCTGCAGCGGATACAGATGCTGAAATTTTAGAAGGTTTAAGAGCACATTTTACAGGCGAATGCTGCGAAGTAGGTATGTACCTAGCAATGTCAAGACAAGCTGACAGAGAAGGTTATCCTGAAGTTGCAGAAGCGTACAAACGCATTGCCTGGGAAGAAGCAGAGCACGCGGCAAAATTTGCAGAGCTTCTTGGGGAAGTTGTAACAAATTCAACCAAGAAAAATCTTCAAATGCGTGTAGATGCTGAATTCGGTGCTTGTCAGGGTAAGAAAGATATCGCTACAAAAGCGAAACAACTAAACTACGATGCGATTCACGATACAGTCCACGAAATGTGCAAAGACGAAGCACGTCACGGACAAGTATTTGAAGGATTGCTCAACAGATACTTTAACTAACGCAACAAAGGGAGTGAAATCTTGGTCACAATCATTCCCCGTAAAAACTAAAAACTAACTAGAGCTTAGACTCGAAGGCAGGTTCCCCTGCCTTTTTTCATTTCTATTCGTAGTAAAAAAAGAATTCATCTTGGGTTTTGAGCTCAGCTTTTCCGCCTTTTACAAAATAAAAAGCCATTAATGGAGCACCAAACACTCCCCCGTTTATACCTATGTAGTACAATGGTTTGACCCATTTGGCTCTGTTTGTGCCTTCTTTTCTTACCTGCCCGTCAAGTTCGATTATATTTCCTTTTGTATCTTTTGATTTAATATTTCCGATTTCTATTTCGCTAGGGTCGCCAAATCTTTCCGGCGGCGTGATGTTTTCGACTATTCCTGAAAATTCTGTCCCTTTTTCCAAAAATATATTATCGCCTCTTTGAATAGCTTCTTTTGTTATGAAGACTATTTTATCTCCGATTTTGATGCCTGATTCGCTTGTTATATTTTTTGAGGCTGCAGAGTTATTTTGACGATTGGTGATTTTTCGTCAATGATTTTGTATCTGA
>JAQUTS010000166.1 GCA_028694275.1 Candidatus Gastranaerophilales bacterium | reverse complement strand
TGCTTGTTTGCGGAGATTATTGAAAAGGTTTAGAGATATGACAAAAAAAAGAGTTGTAATAACCGGACTTGGTGCAGTATCACCATTTGGAGTCGGTGTTGAAAAATTTTGGAATAGCATAGTTGAAGGCAAAAGCGGAATTGGCTTGACCGATTCTTTGGACATGACGCTTCATTCTGTGAAAATTTCTGGTGAAGTTAAAAATTTCAACCCTGAAGAATATATGGATGCTAAAGAAGCAAAAAAAATGGACAGATTTACGCAATTTGCCATTGTTGCTGCAGATGAGGCAATAAAGGATTCGGGTTTAGATAAAATTGAAGTGGATCCTTATAGAATAGGTGTTATTGTAAGTTCTGCTGCGGGTGGTTTTCATACATTTGAAAAGAACCATAAGGCAATACTTGACAGAGGTCCGACAAAATGTTCACCTTTTACAATCCCTATGATGATTGTTGATATGGGTTCAGGTAGAATCGCAATGAAATACGGGTATAAGGGTGTTAATAAAGCTGTTGTTTCAGCTTGTGCATCTTCAAACCATTCAATAGGTGATTCATTTAGAACAATTCAATATGGCGAAGCTGATATTATGTTAGCCGGCGGTTGTGAGTCAACTATTTGTAACGTTGGGCTGGGCGCATTTAGCAGTGCAAGAACTCTTTCAAAACGTAACGACGAGCCGCAAAAGGCATCACGTCCTTATGATGTTGACAGAGATGGTTTTGTAATGGCAGAAGGAGCCGGCGTTTTGGTTCTGGAAGAATACGAACATGCAAAAGCTCGTGGGGCAAAAATATATGCTGAAGTTGTGGGCTACGGTCAAACTGCTGATGCTTATGATCCTGTTGCTCCAGATCCTGAAGGTAACGGTGCTGCTATGGCAATGAAGTTGGCGTTGAAAGATGCAGAACTTGAGCCATCGGCTGTTAAGTATGTAAATTCACACGGAACAAGCACAGGATTGGGCGACATTGCCGAATCTCAAGCTATCGGAAGAGTTTTTGGTGAGTTGGATACAAACAAAACATTGCTTGTAAGCTCAACAAAAAGTATGCACGGACACATGTTGGGTGCAACTGGGTCAGTAGAGGCTATCGCTTGTATTAAAGCAATGAATAATGGCATTGTTCCTCCAACAATTAACCTTGACAATCAAGATGAACATGTTGCAAACTTAAATTATGTTCCTCATAAGGCGGTAAAGGCTGACGTGGACATTTCGCTGACAAATTCATTTGGATTTGGCGGGCATAACGCAACTTTGATTTTTAAGAAAGTGTAGAATAATAAAATATCTTAAAAGGGCTGAATTGCTAGGCAATTCAGCCCTTTTGTATTTCAAGCTTGCCTTTAGAAACAACTCTTTCTCGCCCGCATTGTTTTGAATGAGATGAAGCATCACATTTATCCATTCCCTTGTTTAATTTCAAGGCAGTTCTTTTTCTGCCCATACCGCTTCCTTTTGACATATAAAGCTCCTTTCTATTCAATATTTACTATTTACCATCCACTCGAATAATACCTTACCCGTAAGTATAAACTTTTATAAACTAGTACTTGCAAATATCGTTTGATTTGATAAGATTAATAGACAAGTCGAAAATTTATGGCCTTGGCGTGCCAAAATTTTACAGGCTGGGCGTATGCCTGAAATTACTTAATTCTGAAAAGGAGCAAGAAAATGCCAAAAATGAAAACACACAAGTCCGGTGCAAAACGTTACAAAGTAACAGGTTCCGGCAAAATCATGAGAAGACACGCCGGTATCGGTCACCTTCTTTCTAACAAGAGCGCAAGTCGTAAAAGAAAACTTTTCGGCGAAGGCGAAATTGCAGCATCTCAAATGGACTTAGTCACAAAAGAGTTGCCTTATTTGAAGTACTCTCGCTAGCGAGCAGAGGGCGAAAGTCCGAAATGACACGCAGTCGTGCGTGGCTTTGGAGGACTGAAGACCCGTTTAACGCGAGCGAAGCGAAACAAGAAATCAAGTTAGAACAGAAAGAAAGGTGAATTATGAGAGTAAAACGTGGAAATGTAAGTCGTAAAAGACACAAAAAAATATTAAAACTAGCTAAAGGTTTTATCGGCGCGAGAAGCAGAATTTTTAAAATTGCTAACGGCGCTGTTATGAAAGCACTTAAGTACCAATATAGAGACAGACGCGTCAGAAAAAGAAACATGAGACGTCTTTGGATTGTTAGAATTAACGCAGCAGTGAGAGCTCAAGGAATGAGCTATTCTAGATTCGTTAATGCTTGCAAAAAGGCTGATATCGTTGTTAACAGAAAAATGTTAGCTGATTTGGCTGTAAATGACAAAGATGCCTTTGATGTTATTCTAGAAACTGCAAAGACTGCAGTAGCTGTATAAGCTAAAATCAATAAATCTTAAAGAGGCTCGATTTTTTAAAAAATCGAGCCTCTTTATTTATTCGTTTGCCCCTAATCTTTAATTTGAAAAACGCATTTTATGCAGTGGGCTTTTGGGTGAAGCATAAGGTTGTCTTCAAGGTCGTACATTTTTGCAATTCTTGTGTTCAAAAGAGAGCCACATTTTGGGCAGATTAAATTGTTTTCGCCGTTTAGTATTTTTTGTTTCATGACTCTGATTGTTTCTTCATCGGCAAAACGATTTTCAAAGTCTTTTTCAAGAACTTTAATTTCATCAAGCGAACATTTGAGCCCTTTTGCAAGGTTTTGTCTGATTGTCGTCGGCAAAAATAATTCTTCCCCCGCTTCAATTCTTTCGATTAGGGCAAGCTCAAGGTTGCATCTTTTTGCTAACCCACTCGGGGAAAAGCCTAGCTTATCTCTTTTTTGTTGCACAAATTGTGCTAATGATTTTTCTTCCATGGAACTATTTTACCCTAAAAATTTGATAAATTCACCATTTTTTGTTAATATGAAAAAATGAAGAAGATTTTTTATGTTTTATTTGCTTTCTTGGTTTTGCAGTCATCTTGTTTTGCGCAAGATGGAATAAGTTTTTTATATATTAATGGGTCAAATAACAACGATTTGAAAATGACAAATTGGTACGAAAATGGCGTCAAAAAGCTACATCCTTGTATGAAAAAGGCATTTGATAATGATGCTTTTGTCCAAAAAGAATTTTTAGAAAATGGAAAATATAAAATTAACGAAAAACCTGTTATTTTCTTTTGGGGCGATAGAAGCCATAATGATTTAAGTTTTGTAGAGAAGGATTTGAGTATTTCTAAAAGGTTTAGCCCTTGGCTTGCTTATCAGGTTCGTTCGATGATTATGCATTTTTTGCATGACGCAATTTGGGTTGAAAAATATCATAACATGCTTCCTATCTTAGATGATTTACAGAAAGATATTGTTTTTCAGTCATCAAAAGGGAATAAAATAGTTATGTTCGGATATTCTGCCGGTAGTTTTGTTACTTATCAGTATCTTTTGACAA
>JAQUTS010000165.1 GCA_028694275.1 Candidatus Gastranaerophilales bacterium | reverse complement strand
CTATCTTAGAGGTTAATAGTCTGAAAACCTCCGTTAATATGTGGTTTTTTCGTGTTTTATTATTCTATAACAAAATATTCTGTTTTTTATGAAAAAAGATTATAATTTTAACAATTCTTTTAACTTGTACTCAAACACACTCGGTGAGCTGATTAGAGATGATTTTGATATGTAATTTACGTTAAGATTTCTTGCGACTTCAGATATATTATAAACGGCCGAAATTACAATTATTTTGCTTTTTTCAGCCTTTTTTGAGCCCAAAACCTGCTTTATGAACCAAATTCCGGCATATATTTCGCTGTCCACATCCTCCATTTGCATATCTGAGAGAATAAAGTCATAATAGTTTGCGTCATGCTCTTGGACTTTTTTCAATCCCTCGTATGCGCTTGCTGCCAGCTCGATTTGGGCTTCGGGCATGGTGATGCGGATGTTGTCGCGATGGAATTTTAGCCAGTCATAACTGTCATCTACAACCAAAAATCTCATTTTTAGATATCCAAATAGCTGTGTGAGTAGATTTTTTTGTTTAATAAAATTTCCGCTGTTTTGTATATTTTGATAGATTCGGGGTCTTTTTTGTCATATGTGATTTCATCAAGATCGCCGTAGTTTTGCATCATTTCATACAGATCAAGGATAAGTTTGTCCTGAGGAAGTTTTGCAGTTGATGTTTCGATA
Organism: Candidatus Gastranaerophilales bacterium; assembly: GCA_028694275.1. Taxonomy (GTDB): domain Bacteria; phylum Cyanobacteriota; class Vampirovibrionia; order Gastranaerophilales; family CAJFVJ01; genus JAEWLZ01. The sequence goes on along the minus strand of JAQUTS010000165.1, from coordinate 2,767 downwards.
ACTTGATTAATTCTGAAAAGCTCATCATCGCAACCGTCGGCTATGGCGGTTTTGAGCCCGCAGCCCATCGCCAAAATTGCAAAGGTGCTGTTGATTAAAGGGCGGATTTCTTTTGGTGATCCGTTTGAAATATTTGACAGCCCGACTACGTTCAAAACAGGCGGGTCAAAAGCTTCTTGTGTCATGCGGATAGTGTCAAAGGCTTCTTGTGCTTGATCTTGCGCCACACCTATGGGCAAAACAAGCGGGTCGATTATGATTTTATCTGATAAAATCCCTTTTTCTGTTGCGACTTCGATGATTTTGGAGGCAAGCTCATATCTTTCATCCGCTGTTTTTGGGATTCCGCTCTCTGAGAGAGTAAGCCCGATTATGTAGCTTCCAAATTCTGCGGCCAGGTCTGTAAGTTTTTCGAGTCTTTCATCATCGGCGTTTGTGCTGTTGATGATTGAGTCTTTTGGATTTTTGACAAGCTCAAGAGCTGATTTCATCTCATTGAAGTTTGTTGTATCAAAAGAAAACGGTTTGTTGCAAACAGGCTCTAATGTTTCCAAAAGCCACTTCATAGTGCCTTCTTTGTATCTTGCAGGGCCGATATTAAGGTCAATCCAGTCGACGTTTTTGAGTTGTTTTTTTGCAAGTTCGATTATGTAGTTTTCATTTTTATTATCAATGGCTTCGCGTGTTTTTTTAGAAATTATATGAATATTTTCACCGATTAGTTTCATTTTTGCTCCTTTTGTAAGTTATACAAGTGCAGTGTGTTCTCAAGCAGCATCGCTATTGTCATAGGCCCGACACCGCCAGGGACAGGGGTTATGTATGAGGCTTTGTCTTTTACGGATTCAAAGTCCACATCGCCAAGAAGTTTGCCCTCAGGACTCTTTGAGATTCCGACATCAATTACGACAGCTTTATCTTTTATCCAGTCAGAATCTATAAGATGAGCTGATCCGACAGCTGCTATAACAATATCTGCTCGTTGGGTGATTGCTCTTATATTGAGGGTTTTGCTGTGTGCTACAGTCACTGTTGCATTACGAGCTAAAAGCATTGAGGCCAAAGGCTTCCCAACTATATTTGAGCGGCCAATTATGACGATGTTTTTGCTCTCGATATCTATATTGTACGCATCCAAAAGCCTTATTACGCCTTTTGGTGTGCATGACGTTGAATAAGGCTCAAGGCCGATTGAGAGTCTGCCCACATTTTGAGGGTGGAATCCGTCAACGTCTTTTATCGGGTCGATTTTTTCGATGATTTTGTACGTGTCAAGGTGTTTTGGTAATGGAAGCTGCACCAAGATGGCGTTTATTTCGGGGTTTTGGTTGAGTTCATCAATTTTGTCTTCGAGTTCTTTTTGCGTTGTGTCTTTTTGCATTTCGATAACTATAGAGTTCATACCAAGTTCTATTGCTTTTTTTTGTTTGAGGTTTACATAGATTTTACTGGAAGGATTTTGTCCGACGATAATGACAGCTATTGTCGGTTTTGTATCCAGTTTTTGGACCTCATCTTTTAGGTAAAGAAGGATTTCTTGTGCGATTTTTTTGCCGTCTATAATCATATTTCACCTGCCAGTGGAAGGTTTAGCCTGAATAAGATTTCACGCAGTGCTTCTTTTATTACTTCCGAGTCTTTTTTGACACCGCCTTTACCGTTTGTGATGGCTTTATCACGCGGTAAAACGCCCAAAATATCAAGATGATATTTGTTGAGCATTGATGAAATATCTTCTGTGATCCCGCCTTTTACTTTGTTCAAAATTACTCCTATTTGTCCGCCTTCTGCGTATTTTTTGGAGTATTCTTCGATTCTTTGTGCAAGGTGAACGCCTTCTTCTGTGGCCTTTGCCACAATTACTGTTGTATCAATCGGGTAGTCTACGAGCTGATTGAGATATTTGAGGTCAAATTCGCAATCAAAAATAACAAAATCGTATCTTTGAATAAGTTTTGTGAGGCCGCCTCTTATGTCTGATGTAATCGGGCAGCGGCAGTCTTTTGAGCCGATGAGCCAAGATACAATCATATCGACATTTTCTTCAACGGGTTCTATGATATCCTCGATTGCCCATTCTACGAATTCTTGTTTTGTCATATTGGCGGGGATGCCAGTTTTGTATTCGTGTTTGCCTGATCTGATACCGTAGATGGTTTTTCGGATGTCTTTGTTGAAGCTGTGGCCAAGTTCTAATGACAAATCATTATCAAAAAGCAAGATGGATTTGTCAGGATAAATTTCTCTAAAAAGTCTCAAAAAGGCTTTGACTACAGTTGTTTTTCCGCTTCCGCTTTTGCCTGTTATTGCAAGAGTTATTGTCATTCAAGCTCCTTTTTATATTTTGCGTGAAGAGTTTTGGCGATTTGCGCGCACAATTTCATCGCTTTTTCGGCACCTTTTACATCCAAGGATCCGGCTCCGCAAGATGGTGTGATGAAACTTTGGTTCAAAATAAGTTTTTCATCGAGTTTTTTCTTCAAAAGATACTGTTTTGAGTTTTCAAAAATCTCTGTCAAACTCTCAAGCGTGGCCGTGTTAAGTGCATCTTTATCGAGTGTAGGTACGATTCCCCAGGCAATATAGCCTCCTTTTTTGAGGAATTTTTCTATTTGTTTGGCATAAAGTGCCAAACTTTCGCCAAAATAAAACCCGTCAAAGTTGATAATATCAACTTCTGAATCAATAATCATCGACCAGTCGGTCTTACCGCAACAATGAACACCCACAAGTGCGCCGTTTTCTTGAAGAGGTTTTGCGATTTGTT
>JAQUTS010000164.1 GCA_028694275.1 Candidatus Gastranaerophilales bacterium | reverse complement strand
AATGTGGATACGTACAAGCCTGAATAGATGACATTTGATATGCTATCAATGCTTCTTAACTGTTATTTTTTGCCATAATAAAGGTAAAATTTAGAGTTCTTTATTGTGGTATTTTTTTAAATCTTTCTATTTAATAAATGGGCCTGGTTGGATTCGAACCAACGACCAACGGATTATGAGTCCGCTGCGCTAACCGCTGCGCCACAAGCCCTTATTAAGTTTTCAATGTTTAGCTTGCTCAGCGGCTAGCCATTTGCTAACCTACCTCTCAGAAATGATATTCAATCATTTCTTCGGCAGAGTGCCACAAGCCCTTATTAAGTTTTCAATATTTAGCTTGCTCAGCGGTTAGCCATTTGCTAACCTACCTCTCAGAAATGATATTTCAATCATTTCTTCGGCAGAGTGCCACAAGCCCTTATTGTTCCACTAAAATACCATCCACATGCGCCACGGTCAAGTCATTTTACAAGTTTTTTCTTTTGTTGCAAAATACCTATATGAAAAAGTTTGCTATACATACACTTGGCTGCAAAACCAATCAGCTTGAAAGTGCCACAATCAATGATATTTTGTCAGAAAACGGTTATCAGTCTGTCAAATTTTCAGATACCGCCGATTTTTATATCATTAATACGTGCTCTGTAACTGCCAAATCTGATTCTGAGTCTATGTATTATATTAGAAAAGCGCGTAAAACAAACTCATCTGCAAAAATCATCGTCACAGGCTGTTTTGCACAGCTTAATCCTGAAGATATAGAGGCGGATATCATTATAGGTAACGCGCAAAAACTTGATATTTTGGAATATATCAAAACAAACACCAGTCTTGTTTCAGATATTATGCAAGAATCTGTTTTTAAGGATAAAAAAGTGGCTTCATCAGAGAGCAAAACCCGTGCGAATATCAAAATCCAAGACGGTTGCAATAATCGTTGCGCGTACTGCATAATTCCCTTCGCCAGAGGTAAGTCTCGCAGTAATAGTCTTCAAAATATAATCGAACAAGTCAAAATCTACACAAACGCAGGGTATAAAGAGCTTGTTCTTACAGGTATCCATATCGGGCAATGGGGTCTCGATTTCAAGGAGGGTTTAACTTTTGTTGATCTTTTGAAAGAAATTGAAAAAATTGACTCTCTTGAGCGTTATCGTCTTGGGTCTATGGATCCAACTGAGTTGAGTGATGAATTTATTGATTTTATGGCTTCATCAAAAAAAATTGCGCATCATATTCATATTTCTCTCCAAAATGCCAATAATGATATTTTGAAACTTATGAACAGGCACTATACTGTTGAACAAGTCAAATCTGTCATGCAAAAGCTAAAATCTGTAATTCCTGATATTTCTCTCGGGTGCGATGTTATTGTCGGATTCCCTACCGAAACTGATGAGCAGTTTGGTATTTGTTATGAGAATATTTCTCAAATGCCGTTTTCTTATATGCATGTTTTCCCATATTCTATTCGCCCAGGTACGCCTGCAGCGATGATGCCTCAGGTAAAAGATAGCGTGAAGACTGAGCGTGCAAAGAGGCTTCGTTCTGTTGCTTGTTTGAAAAAAACTGAATTTATGAAATCTTTTGTAGGACAAGAATTGGAAGTTTTACTCGAAAATCAAAGAAGCAAAGACGGCAGGCTAAAGGGCATAACATCAAATTATCTCCATGTTTTGCTTGAAGGTGGTGATGATTCTATGCAAAACCAAATCCTCAAAGCTAAAGTGGTAGAGTTTGTTGACGGGGTTTTGGTTGCCAAAGTATAAATCCTATAAATAATCTTTGCCAATCAGAGTATTTAGTCTTATAATAGGGCTAAAAGTTAGAAGAGGATTTTTTATGGATTTGACAAAAATTTTGAGCTATGTTCCCACAGTAATTGAAAGTTCTTCAAGAGGTGAGAGATCCTTTGATATTTTTTCAAGATTATTGCGTGAGAGAATAATTTTCTTAGGCGATGAAATTGATGACGAAATAGCAAACGCAATTATGGCTCAACTTTTGTTATTGGATTCAGAAAATCCCGAAAAAGATATTATGCTCTATATTAATAGCCCTGGTGGTGTTATCACTGCCGGTATGGCGATTTTTGATACGATTAATTCAATAAAAGCAGATGTTGCGACAATTTGTCTTGGCGAAGCTGCCAGTATGGGAGCATTTTTGCTTTCCGCAGGGACAAAAGGCAAACGTATGGCACTCCCGAATGCTCGTATTATGATCCACCAGCCACTTGGCGGTGCACGCGGGCAGGCAACTGATATTGAGATTGAAGCAAAAGAAATTCTTCGTATGAAAGATATGTTGAACGGGCTTTTGTCTATTCACACAGGTCAGCCGCTTGAAAAAATCAAAGAAGACACAGAACGCGATTATTTTATGGGCGCAGTTGAGGCTGTTGAATACGGGCTTATTGATAAAGTGTTGGGGCCTGCTGAAAAGTTACCTAAAGCTGTTGATTAGTATGGCTCTTTAGAGTTATTTATGTAAATTTTCTCATGCTTTATAATTTTATTATAGGTAGTGGCAAATTTAAGGAATAATTTTATGACAATAGATCCAATTCAGTCTAATTTACCTCTTTTTGATGCAGAAAAGTTGTCTTTGTCTGATGGAAATACTAATTCATCTGCTGTGTCAAACGGCAACACTCCAAAGCAGATTTTACCTCAGACTCCTTTAGATTCTTTTGAAAAAATATCTGACACGCAGGAAATACAAGCACAGCCGAGCATTGCTCCTGTTGAAACAGCTGATACAGAAGAAGTTAGCGTTGATTCTTCTTTGCTTGAAAAATATTATGATTTTCTCGAACAATACCCTGATATGACTGATCAGCTCAAAGCTGAACTTAAGGGTTATTTGGATTCAGGCAATACTTCTGATTTTTATTATTTTATAAACCACTATTACCCGTCTATAGTAAATCCTTAGACTACTCTCACTCCATAATCCACTGTCTGAGCCAAGAAGCACTCAGCATCAGAATATACTGGCAGTGTTATATCTTTTTCAATTATTCCAAATACCGTAGAGCCCGAGCCTGACATCATTGCAACTTTACATCCTATGGATAGTAAATAGTCTCTAATTTCACCAATTGCAGGATAGTCAGCATCAATTGCGCGTTCGAGGTCATTGACCATTAAAGGTGAGATATCTTCCTCTTTGTTTATAGCCATCATCATATGAAATGTTGCGTTTTGGTTTGTTTGATCCTTTAGAAGGTCAAATTTTTGGTATGCTTCTTTTGCAGAAATCCCAAAGCTTTTGGGCTTTATTAATACAAGTTTTAGTTGAGGGGTTTTTAGTTTTGTAAGTTCATCGCCTTTGGATGTAGCTAGACGTGTTCCGCCAAAAAGACAAAAAGAAATATCTGACCCGATTTGAGAACAAAGTTCGATTAAATCATTGCTTGTAAGATTGTTTCCTG
>JAQUTS010000163.1 GCA_028694275.1 Candidatus Gastranaerophilales bacterium | reverse complement strand
CAAATAATTCTTTTCCGCAGCCGGTTTCGCCATGAATTAGTATCGTTGAATTTGATAGGGCGTATCGTTTTGCGGTGTCAATGGTTTTTTGAATTGCCTCAGAGTGACCTTGGATATGGTCAAAGGTATATCGTGCAGTCAACCCTTTTTTGTTCAGCCGCATTCTTATATTTTTCTCACTATCTTGAATTGTTTTAATATCTTGAAATGTAGCAACAGCACCCTTTACCTCATCATCAATGATGATGGGGATTCTGTTTGTGGAAACCAAGGTACCGTTTATTTTCATCAGCTCATTAATTTCTTTTTCTCCGTTATGTAAAACTTCAATCATTTTGCTGTTTGGAAGAACATCCTCAACCCATTTTCCGATACAGTTTTTTCTGTTTACATTCATAATTCTTTCTGCAACAGGGTTTACTACGGTTAGTTTACCGGATGTGTCTACAGAAATAATAGCATCGTGGGTAAAATCAAGCACTGCCTGATAGCTTTTCAGCTTCAGCTTCAGTTTTTCTTGTTTTTTTAGTTCCTCTTTTTGAACAGCCAAAATTTGTTTTGCCGTTTCAATTGAATTTATAATCGCTTCTTCGGAGTTTTCCACCACAATGTGTTCAAGATTATATTTTTGAGAAAAAGTTTCGGTTAGCGCCCCGCCAATACCAAGCTTTGCTCCATCCTGAATCGCTTGCTTTACAATGGTTTCGCAACTTTCAATGTCATGAAATGTGTAGTATTTTGCATTAATATTGAGCAGATAGCACATTGTTTTAATGCCTTCTGTTATTTCATCATAAGTAAAAAAGGCAATGATTCCGTCTAAGCTCTTTGCTGTTTTTAAAATGTCAATATAATCTGATAGAATAGTATTTACTCCAATAAGGGGGATATCCATATATTTTTCTATAAATGCTTTCGTGCCTTTTCTGCTTATAATAACGCGCGTGCCATTTTTACGCAGCTCTTTTGCTAAAATATAAGCTTCATTCAAGGCGGATATGTATACATCAATGTTTTCGTTTCTTTCTTTAATTATTTTTTTAGCTTTCATTCCCAGTTTTTCCGAGGGTGCAATAAAACTTATTTCTGCATTTTTTGTTTTTTTTGTCATTACTTGCCTCCATTCCAACTGCAAAAGTTGAATTTTTACTTTTGTATTTAAAATTAGTTACTCTTTTTCAGTTATGATTATAGCCTATTTGGATGGAGGGTTACAATGATATTTTAATACCCAGATTTTGTTGTTATAGGTTTAGAGGTAGGAATCTAAGCCACGTACTGCTTATCTTGGATATATATTAGCAGAGTCCAAATTAGTTAGTTCCAGGTTCTGCCAATAGAGATGATATTATATGAAAAAGTATGAAGTTTAGTTTGTGGGTACATTTATGATCCTGTAATAAGGAGTGAAAACTTGCCTGAATGTAAAATTTTATCAACAGTTACATAGAAAAGGGTGTTGTGTTTTCTGAAAAAGTACAGGTAAGATTCAAAATTAACGTACCGTAAAAGGATAACAAAACCCTAGAACCAATGGCCATTAAGAAACGCTGGTAAATATCTACGTCAAATATAAAGATGCCGTATAAAGAAAAGGGGTATTTGGCAAAGCCAAACACCCAAAAAGTATGAAATAAAGCAATTTTGTTGTATTTCAAGCACGAAAAAGACCCTCAAAGTAACCAATAAAGGTTACCTCGATGGTCTCTTCAATGGAGATGAAGTACCTGTTAAGGTATCCACTATAAATGGTGTAGGAAATTTAGTCCTGTTGATTTAACTTTACACACCTAAGATTTTTCTATTCGAACTAGTTTTCACCTAAACAAATCTATCAGGTTGTCCAATACACCAGCTTATGATTGGATGGTTGCAATCATAAGCTCGTCACTGTCCATTTGCTCCATGCGTAAAATCCCCTGTGCATTTGCATATTTTTCGTAAATTTCTCAACATAAGTTTGTCATGTGTTTTTTCCTGTAACGATCTCGAAGCACTGTTTTTGCAGTTGACATGCTATAATTATTTTGTGTAAAATATGTAAAATAAGTCTATTAAAGGGGAATATTTACAATGTTTATAACGTTTAGTCCATCAGAAGATTTATGTGTTCGGAGTGTAAAAATAATTTTTTCTAAAAATCGACTACAAGAACAATTTATGAGAAAAGAAAACGGTAATTGGATAGTTGATCTTTCTTTCTCTGAAGGAGAGTACTATTATCGTTTTTTAATTAATGACAAACTTTTGATAAATGACCCGACAGCAAATATGTATTTGCCAGATGAAAATGAAATGCTCTGGTCTGTTTTGATGGTTAATGCAAATGGAGAAAGACTTTATAACAATGAGCAATATACTGTCAATATCGAGGGATACAATATTTCCAATAATATTTATGAAAGTAATTTACTTCCACCAAATACAAAGAGTTTTAACCGTTTTATAGATACTATGATTGCTATACAGTTTTTGTTTACACTAGTGACTGGATTACATACCGCTTCGGTTGTTTGGATAAATCCATTGGGAGAGATTCTCGACGTAAGTGAAAATAATCTCTTTAATAGTGATGATAATGATGACAAGGTTGAAATTTGGTTCTGCCTTGATTTGCAAAATCGTGAAATAAATTATCCCAATGGGGAATGGACAGTAAAGCTTTTAATTGACGGCGAATACATACTCGAGGATAAATTTCAAGTGATAAACATCAATATTTATGCATCTGGTTCATTAAATTTTAGGGCATAATTTGATTTTTATAAATATAACTAAATTCAATTAACCTTGCTTTTCAATATTTAAATACTTGAAAAAATACAAATTAAAGGAGAGAATTATTATGGCAGTGTCATCCGTTCGAAGTTCATCACATTCGACAACGAAGGCTTCGAGTTCAAAAACTTCAAGCAGTAAAAGCAAAGCATCAGCTTCAAAGTAAGCTCAAACACTAAAACATCAACTACAAAAGCAAGCTCAAGCAGTAAAACATCAGCTACAAAAGCAAGCTCAAGCAGTAAAGCATCAACTACAAAAGCAACTACATCAAGCAAAACCAGTACTAAAGCTGCAAGCAGCAAAGCTTCGGTTACAGGAAGTCTAAAATCTACGGTTTCTTATGTTACTAGTTCTGCAAAATCCACAGTTAGCACTATGAGCAAAACTGCAACGTCTATAAGCAAATCAGTTTCAAGCACTGTAGCAAAGACTGCAAATTCAGTAGCTTCTTCTGCAAAAACTGCAGCCAAAACTGTCGTTAGCACAGCAACTAGTGCTGCAAAGTCGACTACGCAGACCGCTTCTAGAATCGCAAGTTCAGTAAAGCAAACAACTACTACAGCGGGGTCTGATTTAAACAAAACGGTATCTTCTGTGGCAAGTTCGGTAAAATCCATAGTTAGTATCATGTCCCAAACTACAACTTCATTAAGCAAAACGGTTGCAAGTACTGTATCAAAAGTTGCT
>JAQUTS010000162.1 GCA_028694275.1 Candidatus Gastranaerophilales bacterium | reverse complement strand
TGTGCTCTTCCGATCTGTGAAATAATCAAAGCAGCCTGCCTCAAAAAACTTTAGTATTTTGCGAGTTTATAGATATAAAATTCAGATGGTGCAAGCTTTGAAAAAGTTAAATCAGGTACCTCATATGGAACTTCTACTACATCAAGCCCTTGGAATTCATACTTAGCAACGACTTTGTATCCATCAGCAATAGTTGCAACTTTATCGTATACATCTTCACCTTTTTGCATAACAAGTTCATCATCAACGACGAGTTTTTGCTTAGGCGGCATTTCATTTGCAACAACCATAATTGCCTCATTACATCCATCAAGCTCGGTAATCCAAGAAACAAAATGACCATCATTATCAAGAAGTGTAGATTTGCCGAAGCATAAAATATCAGAATTCATTGCAAAACGCCCTATTGCATCGAATTTGGCATAAAAAGAATCGTCACTGTTGCGGCGCATAGAAACTTCTTCGCCTATGATTCTTTCAATACCGACTTTTGTAAAACTCTCATCACCATCAACGTACATGCAAGGTCTTTGAGCTTGATGTCCGCCAACGATAAACTTGAATTTGAGCCATTTGAACAAAGCACCACCCTTACCGAGCTGCCCAGGGTAACGGTTAATCGCCTCAAACTCGCCATCTTGGTTATTGTACGTCTTCAAAATACTCAAACGGGTTTCTTTATCATTGTTGTATTCTTCGAGTTGTTTATTGTCATCAAAAATTTTGGCAACAGTTTTGTCATGTTGAGACACAATATCTTGTCCCCACAACACATCAAAGCCCATCTGATGATATTCAAGAAAGAAATTATCCCAAAGCATATACTCAGCCAATGACGCAAAATAAGGTTCAACTTGTTTCATTTCACGGTTTAAACGTGTCAAAACCTTACGAGGAGCGCGATAGCTGATAGGATTTTGATTTTTATCCTCAGAAAACTTGTTAACAATATGGTCAATATGATCAACCCTAAAACCGTCAAAATTATAATCCGATTGAAGTTGCTTCATTGTATGGATAAAAATATCAACAACTGGCTCATTTATCTCACCTGTTTCCAAAAAAGTAAAATAATAAGGAGTCTGACAGTCCAAATTTGCAAGGTGAGTGACATCATTATCCTCAAAATCAAAATGCTTGAACATAGGATACTCAGCCCCTCTGTTCATTTTGTCAAAAACAGGAACACCGGCAGAACACCACGCCCCACCCGGAGCAGGCCAAAGTCCTTGATTTATAAGCTCGCCGATAATTTCGCCCTGATTTTTAATATCCTCTTCAGCAAGTTGCTTTTCCAAAGGATAACCGGCTTTTTCATGAATAATCTTGCTTATACGCTCATGCAAAACAGCCTGATTTGCCCTAAGAGTCATTTTTTGTGAAAGTTCTTTTTTTACTGCAAGAAACTTGGTTTCAATTTCTTCTTTTGACTCAAATAATGCCTCAGGAACCTCACCGTATTTACCTTTAAGCTCTTTTCTGATAAGTCGTTTTATATCATCAACATCATCATATTCATCACAAATATGATCAAGTTCATCACGATATGCATCAATCAAAGCAGGAATATCATACCACCTGGCGATATGCGGATTGCAAAGCACAAGTTTTGAGAATCTGGCAGTTTGAGGCAATACATCATAAATAACAGGATGGTTACAAAGCTGTGCCATAGCCAAGAAAATCTCGACTTGTTCTTTAACATCAAGGCCTAATCTTTCTTTCAAAACAGGGCATTCAATTTTGTCAGAAACGCCGTTATGAGCAGGCAAATACGCACAACCAAATTCTCTCGGATGAAATGGCGTCAAATAAATAGTTGTGGCAAAAACCCCACCATCTGGCCTGCCTGAAGGCAAAATCAAAAGCTGCCTCAACCATTGTTGAAACTTACCCGTATCGTTGGATATGTTTCCATCACCAAGTGCCGCAAGATTGATTAATTTTACGTTGTGCTGTTCTGTTTTGAACCAATCAGAACTATCAATATTGTGCCTTTTCAAAGCTGATAAATGATCAAAACGAATCTCACCGTCAACAAAAGTATTCGCCAATTCCATTTTAATTTGGATACCGAAAAGAACTTCAGCATCACTAAGTTTTTCCAAAGCTTTAATATGAGAAAAAGGCAAATAGCCGTATTTTCGTATTAACTCTTCAATAAAGTTTTTTCTCTCTTGCGAAATCTCATCATATCCGTACAAACCTTTAAACTTATTAAAAAGGCTATTCAGAATAAACTTATCCACATAACAACTCAGACCTACTAAACGCATTTATAAATCCTCTCACCATTAAGATTAACCTGTTGGAAACATTATCAAACAAAAATATTGAAAAATCTATCGTTTTTTACCTAAGTGACTATATTGCTTAAATACTCTTAAAATAGTAGAATACTTTGAAAAGACTGGAGATTATAATGAAGAAAATTTTAGTAATATTAATAATGATTTTAGCTGTTCCTGCGCTTTCAAATGAAGCTTTCGCCCAAAGCCGCAGCAACCAAGAGACAATTTGTCTTGATAACTATTCAGAAGCCACACAAGTCAGGGCCAGCCATATTTTGGTAAAAACCAAAGAAGAAGCTGATGAAATAAGAAAAGAAATCCAAAAAGGTATGACATTTTCTCAAGCAGCACAAGAATTTTCGCTGTGCCCATCAGGAGAAGAAGGCGGTGATCTTGGGTATTTCGACAGAGGTATGATGGTGCCTGAATTTGAAGATGCAGCATTTTCTTTGCCTATTGGACAACTATCACAACCTGTCCGAACAGAATTTGGATGGCATTTGATTTTGGTTACGGACAGACGATAATTTTCTTAAATAAACTTGAGACTTTGCGGGCGAAGTATGAGCCCTGCAAATCTGCGTGCGTGCCAAGAACGTAGTGAGAGCCGAGTTTGCATAAAAATAGAGGACACACCTAGGTGTGTCCTCTATGGAGCGGAAGACGAGGTGCAATAATTCAAGCAATCTTTGATTGCGTAGAATTATGTATGCAGCCAGCTAGACTTTGCGGGCGAAGTATGAGCCCTGCAAATCTGCGTGCGTGCCAAGAACGTAGTAAGAGCCGAGCTTGCATAAAAATAGAGGACACACCTGAGTGTGTCCTCTATGGAGCGGAAGACGAGGCTCGAACTCGCAACATCCTGCTTGGAAGGCAGGTACTCTACCAATTGAGCTACTTCCGCAAAAAGCCGATATTAAAACCGACCTTTAAATGGTCGGGATGACACGATTCGAACGTGCGACCCCCTCGTCCCAAGCGAGGTGCGCTACCAAGCTGCGCTACATCCCGATTTGAAGTATTTTGTTGTCAATTGCCGTAACGCAGCTTGGTGAAATCTAAATAACTTTCGCTACTCGCTCACTAGTGCGCTACATCCCGATTTGAAGTATTTTGTTGTCAATTGCCGTAATGCAACTTGGTGAAATCTAAATAACTTTCGCTACTCGCTCACTAGTGCGCTACATCCCGA
>JAQUTS010000161.1 GCA_028694275.1 Candidatus Gastranaerophilales bacterium | reverse complement strand
AACCGTTGATGAAAAAAAGATTTGGGAAGAACTAAAGAATAATAAATATTTTAAATTAAAACCACTGAACACAGAATATAATTTGTCTTGCAAAGTCGGGAAATATTGGGTAGGAGGTCGACTTGACGCATTTATGGCAGAAGAGCAAAATGAAGAAGGCAAACATAGTGGAAAATTTGTTATACTTGATTATAAAACAGGACAAATCCCTCAAAATCCGCAAGAGGATTTTCAAACAATTGTATATTTGCTTTGTGCGGACAGGTATTTAACAAAAAAAGACGGCTATAACTCGCTTAAGTTTGTTTATTTGGGTTTAAAAAATAATCAAGAAGCAGAGATTGAATTAAGTGAAAAGTTGAAAAACAAATATGAAGAAAAAACAGTTTCAATTTGTAAGAATATAGATTTTGCCCTGAATTCAACTGTTTTTTTAAAAAACGAGAAATGTTCGAATTGTGAATATTATAATATATGTAAATAAATGTTTATAACAGGCAATTTTATAACATTAAAATACTTTATATACATGTAGGTAGTGTATATTTTAGGTTTAGTATGTCAAACGTTATTTCATCAGCAATATTTTGTGCAAGAAACGTCGACAAGGCTGAAAGGCAGGACAAAGTAGGACGTTGGGCTGTTGCTGTGGGGCAAGGTAAAAAAGTTTTTGATTATGTCAGAACCCTCGATAACGACCTTGGCAAAGGCGCAAATGAGGCTTATAAAAACATTACCATGGTTTCTGAAAAGTCAAAAGCGCTACAGGGGCTTGGAAAAGCAGTTGATTTTGCAAGCAAAAAAGTTAACCCTTTAATCTGTGTATCTTCAGGTATAGACATTTTAAGAGCAAAAGATAAAGAGGAAGCCTTCGTAGAAAACGGAGCAGCTTTGGGTGGTATGTTTGCGACTGAGAAATTGATGAAAGATCACCTTGATGATGTGGTTAAAATTAAAGGCATTGATACAATAGCGCAAAAAGTTATGAAGTATTCGACTAAAAATAAATATACAAAGGCAATTCCATCGATTATTCACGGCACTGCTTTTGTAATCGGTTCTTGCACAGGTTACAGCATCGGTCAAAAATTCGGCAAATTGCTTTTGAACGAAACAGGTTATTATCCTAACCAACAGGCGTAAAATAAGAATATAAAACGAGCCAAACTTTTTTAAAAAAGTTTGGCTCGTTTTATAGTTTAATTTAAGAATTTGTCTTATGCTTTTGCAGCTAATTTGTTTAGCGCAATCGTCAATCTTGATTTTTTTCTTGCCGCTGTGTTTTTGTGCAAAATCCCTTTTCCAACAGCTTTGTCGCAAAGTTGGTAAACTTTAGAAACCGCAGTTGCCAAAGCTTCTTTATCTTCACTCTTGCTTAGTTCAAGTACTTTTTTGATTGCTGTTTTGATTGAAGATTTGAAAGCAACGTTTTTTGCTGCGTTTCTTTCTGCAATTAAAATTCTTTTCTTTGATGATTTAATGTTTGCCATTTGTATTTCCTTTTCTTTCTAATTTATCAAGGTTAATGAGACCTTGACTACACTAGAGGATAGTGAGTTCTTTGATTGTAGTATAAAGAAAATTAAATGTAAAGGAGTGCGCGGAATAATTCAAAAATATGCAATTTTTTGGATTTTTCGTACACTCCCCAGTGCTATTTTAAGCTACTGTGTCAAATTTGTTAAACTTTTGTAACATATTCTTAAGAATTAGTCCAAAAGGATTATATTATTTAAACAATTGTGCTATATAATTTATATGTCCTCTTGTAGGATAATAAGAAGAAGTGAAACCTGAAAAGTGAAACGTGGAAAAGGATAAATGAACTAATTATTTCTCACCCTCACTATTAATTTTTCACTGAAATAAGAACGGAGGCAAAAATGTCAGTAGGACAATTCGTATTCATGTTGCACAGCCACCTTCCTTACTACAGAAAAGCCGGTATGTGGCCTTTCGGTGAGGAAAATTTGTATGAGTGTATGGCTGAAACATACATCCCTATTCTTAATGCTATATCTGAGCTCTACGAAGAAGGAATCAAGGCAAAATTAACAATAGGTATAACGCCAATTTTGGCAGAACAATTAACTGATGAGCATTTAAAAGATGGTTTCATCAAATTTTTGGATGACAGAATCGAAGCAATCGGAAAAGATTTGGAAAGATATCCTGATCCTAGTATTGCTCATTCTCAACATTTAAAATATCTTGCAAAATATTACTTTGATTGGTTCAACCATGTTAAAGACTCGTTTGTAAATAAGTACGGGCGTGATTTAATCGGAAACTTCAAAAAATACCAAGATCTGGGTTGTATTGAAATAACCACATCTGGTGCTACCCACGGATTTTCTCCGCTTTTAGCAACTGACAATAACCTTAACGCTCAGTTTAAAGTTGGTCAAGACACAACAAAAAGACTATTTGGTCAAAAAGCTTGTGGCGCTTGGCTTCCTGAATGTGCATACAGACAAGGTTATGAATACACAGGGACAGACGGCGAGAAAAAATGGCGTCCTGCAATTGAAGTTACACTTCAAAACAATGACATTGAGTATTTCTTTACAGAATCTCACGTTATTGAAGGCGGAAACTCAATCGGAAATCGTCGTGTAATCGGGGTTTACGGAAATATTGAATATATTCCGTTGCCAGAGCGTGATGCTACCGGATACGATACATATTCAGCTTACTGGCTTCCTGATGCGCAAGTTGCGGTTATGGGAAGAAACGATAAAGCAGGCTATCAAGTTTGGTCAGCGGCTGACGGATATCCTGGTGATGGCGTATTTAGAGAATTTCACAAAAAAGATGATAAATCAGGCGGTCACTACTGGAGAGTAACTTCACCTACAACAGATTTGGGTGATAAAATGCTTTACGATCCGGTTTTGGCATTGAACAAAATTAACGAAAATTCTGATCACTACACAACAATGTTGTATCATTTGATGAACGATCACAAGCTAGAAACCGGTAAAGAAGGGCTTGTAATGGTTTCATTCGATACAGAATTGTTCGGACACTGGTGGTTTGAAGGCGTTGAGTTTATCAAACAAGTTATCAGAAAATTAAATAATTACATTCCGGAAGTAGAAAGAATGACGGCTTGTGAATACTTGCATGCTCATCCTCCTACAGAAGCTATCCAAATCCCTGAAAGTTCTTGGGGACAAGGCGGACACTTCTATGTATGGCAAAACAATTTGGTTGAATGGATGTGGCCTATTATCCACTCTTGCGAAAAGAAAATCACAGAAGTTGTTTCAAAATATGAGCAAATTCCTTCTGACAAACTTTTGCACAGAGCGCTTAATCAGTTGGCAAGAGAAAATCTACTTTTACAAAGTTCAGATTGGCCGTTCTTGGTAACAACTTGGCAGGCAAAAGATTACGCAACGGACAGATTTAACGAGCACGTTGAAAGATTCACAAAAATCGTTGACATGATTGAATCAGGTTCAATTGACGATGAGTATCTAAAATCTGTTGAAGCGATTGATAATTGCTTCGAGGTAATCGATTACAGAGTGTACTTGCCGCTTGAAGAGG
>JAQUTS010000022.1 GCA_028694275.1 Candidatus Gastranaerophilales bacterium | reverse complement strand
GGTGTAAATATCGTACTAAGCTCAGCAGGAGCATCAACAAGCAAAGCTCTTGTTGATGAAATCACCTCTCGCGGCTGCGTTATGGTAGATAATACAAGCGCATTTCGTATGGACGAAGGCACACCGCTTGTAATTGTCGGTGTTAATGATGAAGATCTCAAAAACCACAAAGGTGTTATTGCAAATCCAAATTGTTCGACATCTCAATTGATGCTTGCTTTGAAACCTCTTCATGATTATTCACCAATAAAAAGACTCATCGTATCTACATATCAAGCCGTATCAGGCGCAGGCAAAGCTGCTATTGATGAGCTTAAAAACAGCACAGCAGCAGCTCTAAAAGGTGAAACTTACGAAAATCAAGTTTTTGACAAACAAATCGCTTTCAACGTAATCCCGCGCATCGATGTATTTTCAGATGAAGATTACACAAAAGAAGAACTCAAAGTTGTCAATGAAACTAAAAAAATAATGCACTTGCCGCAAGAAACTCCTATTTCTTGCACAGCTATAAGAATCCCTGTTTTCACAGGCCACTCTGAAAGCGTGAGTGTGGAATTTGAAAACGAAATCACGCCGCAAAAAGCTCGCGAAATCCTAGATGCCGCTTTTGGTGTTGAAGTCATTGATAACCCTTCACAATTTAAATACCCGACTCCTGTTTTTGCTGAAGGCAAAGACCCTGTTTACGTCGGAAGAATCAGAAAAGAACTAGCCCTCGATAATGGCCTTGCACTATGGGTTGTAGCAGACAACCTTCGTATCGGTGCAGCACTTAACACGGTACGTATCGCAGAAAAACTTGTCGAGATGGATTTAATTTAAGGAGATAAATTATGCAAAGACGCTACAATCCAGGAAATGTAGTAACCGCAATGGTAACACCTTTTGACAAAGAAGGTGATATTGACTTTAATCAAGTGGAAAAATTGGCTAATCACCTTGCAAATAATGGTTCTGATGCTATTTTGGTAGCAGGCACAACAGGTGAAAGCCCTACTTTAACACACGATGAAGAATTGGAACTTTTATCCGCTGTCAAATCAGCAGTCGGTTCAAAAGCCCAAATCATAATGGGTGCAGGTTCAAACTGCACAAGAACAGCTGTCAAAATGTCCAAAAAAGTCGAAAAAGCAGGGGCTGATGCAATACTAAGCGTAGTGCCTTATTACAACAAACCATCACAAGAAGGCATGGTGGCGCATTTTAGCGCGATTGCAGAATCGACAAATCTTCCGATTATGTTATACAACATCCCCGGTCGTACAGGGGTCAATATGGAGCCTGAAACTATTGCAAAAATTGCAAGCAAATATGAAAACATCTTTGCTGTGAAACAAAGTAATGCAAACCTTGATTTGGTTACAGAAATCATCCAAGAAGCACCTGAGGGTTTTGTACTTTACTCAGGCGATGACAGTCTGACTCTTCCTATGATGTCACTTGGTGCAGTGGGTGTTGTCTCTGTTGCCTCTCATATCATCGGAAATGAAATTCAAGCAATGATAAAAGCATTCAACTCAGGTAATGTGAAAGAAGCCATAGCTCTTCAACACAAATATTATCCTGTTTTCAAAAAAATCTTTATGGCACCAAATCCGGTTCCTGTCAAAGCAGCTTTGGCCAAAATCGGCATTATCAACGAAGATGTAAGGTTGCCTCTTATCCAATTGAGTGAAGCTCAAAAGAAAGAGTTTTTTGCGACAGTAGATTATGTTTTGCAAGGAGTAACATTGTGATAAAAGAGCAGTATTTTCCGCAAGAAATTGAAAAAAAATGGCAAAAAGACTGGGATGAAAAAGGCATAAACAAAACAGCCCAAAAATCAGACAAACCAAAATACTACGCTTTGTCTATGTTCCCATACCCATCAGGACGCCTGCATATGGGACATGTCAGAAACTACACTATCACAGATGTAATTGCCAGATATCACAAAATGAAAGGCTTTAACGTCTTACATCCTATGGGATGGGACAGCTTTGGCCTTCCTGCAGAAAATGCCGCAATGAAATCAAATCAGCATCCTGAAAAATGGACGCTTCAAAACATTGACTATATGAGAGAACAGCTAAAAACATTAGGGCTTTTCTACGATTGGGACAGAGAAGTTGCAACTTGCAAAGAAGACTACTATAAATGGACACAATGGTTGTTCTTAGAATTCTACAAATCAGGCCTTGCATACAAAAAAGAAGCAGCAGTCAACTGGTGCGAAAAATGCGCAACAGTTCTTGCAAATGAGCAAGTAATTGACGGCAAATGCTGGCGCTGTGATGAACCTGTTACCAAAAAGAACCTTTCTCAATGGTTCCTAAAAATAACCGACTATGCCGAAGTACTCTTACAAGACATCGAAAAGCTTGAAGGATGGCCCGAGAGAGTCAAACTTATGCAAAAAAACTGGATTGGAAAATCAGAGGGTGCGATTCTTGAATTCCAAGTTGCAGAAGACCCAAGCATTTCAATCCCTGTCTATACAACACGCCCTGATACTGCTTTTGGAATTACGTATTTGGTCGTGGCACCTGAATACAAAGGCATTGATGCTCTTATAACAGATGAGCAAAGAAAAACAGTCGAGGAATACCAACACCTGGCCAGACACGCATCAGAAATCGAAAGACTTTCAACAGAACGTCCAAAAACAGGTGTACCGCTTGGCAAACACGTCATAAATCCTTTCACAGGGGATGTTATCCCTCTTTGGACAGCTGATTATGCTCTTGCAGATTACGGAACAGGTGCTGTAATGGCTGTACCTGCGCATGATTCAAGAGATTTTGCTTTTGCAAAAATGTTCAATTTGCCTATCAAAAAAGTAATTCAAGACCCACAAAACCCCGATGCAGAACTAATAGAAGCATACACAGAACCAGGTGTTATGATTAATTCTGCCCAGTTTGACGGAATGAAAAGTACAGATGCCAAGGCCAAAATAACAGAATTTGCAAAAGAAAAAAGCTGTGGTCACAAAGAAGTCCAATACCGTCTTCGTGATTGGCTGATTTCTCGTCAAAGATACTGGGGGGCTCCTATCCCTATCGTATATTGCGATGCTTGCGGAGTGCAACCTGTTGCTCAAGACCAGCTTCCTGTAAGACTTCCTGAGGATGTAGACTTCACAGTTGAGGGCAAATCACCTATTTTAACTTCCAAAACTTTCTTGGAAACCACCTGCCCTATTTGCGGCGGTGTAGCAAAAAGAGAAACAGATACAATGGATACTTTTATGTGTTCAAGCTGGTATTATTTGCGCTATGCGGATCCTCACAATACAGAACTTCCTTTTGATAAAGAAAAAGCCAACTACTGGCTGCCTGTAGATCAGTATGTAGGCGGTATTGAGCACGCGATTTTGCACTTATTGTACTCGAGATTTTTCACAAAAGCCCTAAAAGACAGAGGTCTTTTGGATTTTGATGAACCTTTCAAAAACCTTCTAACACAAGGCATGGTGCTAAAAGACGGATCTAAAATGAGTAAATCAAAGGGCAACACGGTTGATCCTGATGAAATTTTCAAACATTACGGTGCAGATACAGCCAGATTATTTATTCTGAGTGATTCACCGCCGGATCGTGACTTAGACTGGTCAGATTCAGGAGTAGAAGGATGTTACAAATTTCTAAACAGAGTTTGGAGATTGTTTTATATCGTACAAAACAACATCACAGAAAATGAAATCACACCTTCATCAGAACTTTCTAAAGATACTGATGCACTCTTGCGTGAAACCCATATGAGTATCAAAAAAATCACACAAAACATATCAGGCGAATTCCAATTCAATACAGTAATAAGCAGGCTTCGTGAGTTTGTTAATTCCATATACGAATATGTGAATAACAAAAAAGACTACACTGAAGATGACAAAGCTGTCTTGAGCTTTGCCTGCAAAAGCTTGATTAAGCTACTTTCACCTATTGTTCCGCACTTGGCAGAAGAACTCTACTCTTCTTTTGGTGGTGTAGGATCAATCCATGAACAAGCTTGGCCTGAATTTGATGAAAGTCTTGCAATTTCACAAAGCATAACAATAGTTCTTCAAGTGAACGGTAAAATAAAAGACAAAATCGAAGTCTCACCCGATATCAAAAATGACGAACTGGAAAAAATTGCCCTAAGCAACGAAAAAATCAAAGAGTTGACAGAAGGCAAAACAGTAGTCAAAGTTATCGTAGTACCCAAAAGACTGGTTAACATAGTAATCAAATAAAAGGAGTACAGATGGAACTTCAATACATCGGGCACAGCGCATTTTATATCAAAACTAAAAATGCGGGAATTTTGATTGATCCTGCCATATCAGATAATCCTTTGGCCAAATTTGATCCTAATAGCCAAATCGATGATATTCTTGTCACTCACGGCCATGCAGACCATCTTGGAGACGCAATACCAATAGCAAAAAAAACAGGCGCAACAATAACAACCGTACATGAACTTGCTCTTTTTTGCTCAAAAAGAGGTGCCAAGGCCCAAGGCGGAAATATCGGCGGAAAAATAACCTTCAGCTGGGGAAATGTACGATTTGTCAATGCTCTGCATTCAAGCTCTACAGTGGATGGTGCCTACGCGGGAGGCCCTGTTGGCTTCATAATAGAAGCAGAAGGAACAAAAATCTACCATGCCGGCGATACGGGGATTTTTCGTGATATGAAAACAATAGGCGAACTTTACGCTCCTGATATTGTTCTTTTACCTGTTGGAAGCACCTACACAATGGATATAGAAGAAGCTGTTGTTGCCGCCCAATGGCTAAAAGCAAAAAAGCTTATCCCTATGCATTACAACACATTCCCACCCATTGCTATAGAAATCCAAGAGCTAAAAGACAAACTTCCAAAAGATATTGAACTGCTTGCACTAAAGCCTGGTGAAAGTATACAACTTTAAGCAGGTGAGCTTATGTTGACCCTCAAATTCAAAACTGATTCTTCAGGAGTCTTGCTGTGCGCCCAATAATCCTTCACCAAAATAGCATAAGAATCTTTTTTGGCAAAATCTCTTTGTGCTAAAGCCTCAAGAAGAGATTTGTACGATGTGTGGTATTTTTTCACAAGAATAATTGCATCATCCAAATAATCCTTGCAAGCCTTCAAAATCTCAGGATAATAAGTCGCAAAAGCATCAGATAAAAGAAGCTCCAAGTATAAATTACCGTTCTTCTTAAATACGGAAAAATACCCCTCAACGCTTGCTGTGACGTCATTATACAAAACTTTTTTAAACAAAGCCCCCTTGAAGCGTTTTTTGAAATCGTCTTTGTCAATTCGAAGAGCTTGTCTGAATTGAGGAAAAATCATATTGTTGTGAAGGTTCACAATTTGGCCCAAATACCTTGGATGATAATCACGAAATGTGTTTTCGTTGAAATTTTCGGTTAGTATTTTAGAATTATCCCCTTGCCAAAGTTCAAGATGTGCACACTCACGAAAACTGCACCCTTGCTTAAAAAGAGCTTTGAGCTCAGGCATATTATCATCGACAAAAGTAATAAAAGTCTCTACCCCATCTCCGCCGTATTTATTCATAACATACTTAATAAGTCTTGATATAACATCATCAGAACAATCACCGACAGCGAGGTGGTTGATGTGCCAGCGAGCATTTTTGCAACTTTGCGGCGTTATCGAAACCTCACAAAGGATGGTTTTTTCTTCTATTGCAGCGTATTTTTCACACCAAAATTTTGTGTTGTTAGGCAAAAACTCATGAACAATTTGCATAAGACAATTACTGAACTTTGGAAGTTCGCCAAAAATATTAAGCAAAAAATGTTTCAATAATGCATTATTATCAGAGTTTATTCGCTTAATTTTTATCATGCTTGCCCTCTTACACTATGGAGATAGCTCCTTTATCAAATATTATAGCAGATTATTTGAATCATATAATTAAATATCCAAAGTTTGTCTTTTTTATTTAGAAACTTAACTTATTTGTCTCCCCAATCATAAAGGTTTATAATCCAAATAAATGTAAAAAACTCCAAAATTAAACAGAGCCTAGAGAAAGAGGGTTATTAATGTACACAATCGAAAAAATAAACAAAGATAATATACAAGAATTGGAATTCGCATATAATGATTTTCTACTCAGAGCCTTTAGTGATTACGGTTTTGAGATATTACCTCTTGAATTTGAAGATATCAAAACCTTTATCGAAGAAGGTATTTTGAATGTTATAGCTTTGTTTGAAAAGAATATTTTGAAATCTTTTTTAATCTACAACATTGTAGTAGATGTTGTAGAAGTAACAATAGTGCATAATATCGCAGATGAAGACACAATCAACCGAAAAATGGCCCTTATGAAAGCTCTATTGGATGAAGTCGAAGGAAAAGGTTACAAAACCGTATCTTATACGATGATGGGCTCACAAAAAGACTTTTTGATGTATATTGCAAAACTTGGTTTTGATTTTGTCGGACAAGCTGTTGTCAAGTTCGAATTTGACAATCAAGCATCCTTGAATATATTTATGAGAGTCAAAGACAGGCCGACCCCTGAAGGATTTGAAGTTGTTAATTTTGATATGAAATATGCAAAAGATATAATCAACATTATCCATAAATCTTTTGCAAATATGAATGACCAAAAATTTGACCCAAGGTTCAAAACAATGGAAGGATGTGAAGATATTCTTGCCAAAATTGTCCAAAATATCTATGGGCAATTTTTGCCGAATCATGCAAAAATTCTTCTACAAAATGGCGTCCCAAAAGGTTTTTGCATGGTAAATCTGACAACCGAAAATATTGCAAATATACCTTTGGTCGGAATTTTGCCCGAACTTAAATACAAAGGTATGGGACAGCTTCTTTTGACACATGCATTGCGTGATGTACTCAAATCCGTTTTCTCAGGAGAACTTCCGCTGCTTGAATTAAACGCCACAATAGATACGGAAAATATCCCTGCAATCAATATGTACAGAAAGCTAGGATTTAAAGAATCCGCAAGTTATCCGCAAGCATATCGCTCATTAGAAAGCTAAAAACCAAGCCCTTTTGAGACTTGGTTCTTGCTCGTTAAGTACAAAGAATTAGTTATTGCTTTGTACCAGTTTTAAAGATGCCAAAGTACGATAAGGATTGTTGAATCCTTCTTGTCTTTCAGCTTCTTTAAGTGCAAAAATTCTTACAATTCTTCTTAGCTCTTCTTCATCACGCCAAGACTGAACTCTATATACATTATTCTCTGGATCCGGTTTGATTCCCAATGCTGTTAAAAATTCGCGTTCCTTCATCAATTTGCCCCTTTTTAAACGAAATTCCCAAAATTCTATACTTTTATAAAAACAATCTATTCGCAATAATTGCCTATTTGTTAATGAAACGTTAAGAAACTTTAAACAATCAACATATTTTTTAGACTCTCGGGTAGTAGCTTATAAACTTGTCCTGCCAAGCAAAATGGTGCATAATAATTGTTATGAGAAATAAAATTATCAAATATATTATATTTTTGGGGATTATTCTTTTTGCGCTCAAATCTTGCCTGATCGTAGACAAGTACTCTGCCCCGAAACTCGAAAATAATAATAAAATGGACGCAAGAATCTCCATAACTCCAAAGCCACCTTTTGAAACAATCTACAAAGACGGCGTGGACTATATGATAGCAAGAGGAGATGTAGGAAAATTCGGCGGGGAATTCCACACATCCGCAATTGGAGAAGGCCCAAAAACCTTCAACCCTTGGGAATCAAAAGATGCAACATCCTCTATGCTTGGCGGAATGATGTTTGACGGGCTTGTAACGACCGATCCGTATACGGGTGATGTAATACCAAAACTGGCAAAATCACTTCAGGTTTCGCAAAACAATAAAGAATATACCCTTACTTTGCGCCGAGGGCTCAAATGGTCTGATGGCAAGCCAATCACAGCAGATGACGTTGTTTTCACCTGGAATACAATAATCCTCGGAGGATTCGGAAACACCAGTACGCGTGATAACTTATACATAATCGGCAAACTCCCCACTGTGACCAAAATTGATAACTACACAGTCAAATTTACTACCCCTGTTGTTTTTGCCCCATTTTTAAGACAACTTGGCGCTCCTATCGGACCCAAACATATTCTTGAACCTATTACAAAAAAAGGAAAAATGGCTTTCAGCTCTTTTTGGGGAGTATCAACCAAGCCCAGTAGCTTTGTAGTAAGCGGACCATTCAAAATAAAACAATACACTCCCGCTCAAAGGGTGACTTTTGTCAAAAACCCAAATTACTACATGGCTGATAAAAATTTGCAAAGACTGCCATATTTGGATAAATATGTGGTCTTTATCGTAGGTGATTTGAATAACGAAGTCTTGAAATTTGAGGCAGGCGAACTGGATATTTTATCAGTAAGAGGCAACAACGCAGCAAGGTTCAAAGCACTTGAAAAACAAGGGCAATACAAGCTCTACAACCTTGGCCCCGATACCAGTACGACCTTTATGTGCTTCAATCTCAATGATCGAAAAAATGAAAAAGGAAAATACTTCGTCCCCCTAAAAAAACAAAAATGGTTCCAAGATGTCAACTTCAGAACAGCCATAGACTATGCTATTGATCGCAATGCAATGGTCTCAAATGTCTTATACGGGGTCGGGGCACCTTTGTTCACGGCAGAAAGCCTAAGCTCGTTATACCTAAATAAAGATCTTGCAAAAGGTCATCCGAAAGATACCCAAAAAGCAAAAGAATTTCTTAAAAAAAGTGGGTTTTTCTACAAAAATAACCAACTTTACGACAAATACGGAAACAAAGTCGAATTTGAACTACTCACCAACGCAGGCAACACAGAACGTGAGTCTGTGGGTGTAATAATCAAACAGGACTTGGAAGAAATCGGCATAAAGGTGAATTTCAAACCTATTGAATTTAATTCTTTGGTCGGAAAACTTCTCAACTCCTATGATTGGGATTTGGCAATAATCGGACTCACAGGCAGTCCGCTTGACCCCCATAGCGGCAAAACAGTTTGGGAGCCAAACGGCACAATGCACTTTTTTAATATGAAAGACCCAACACCATCCGCTTGGGAAAAAAGCCTCGCAACAATATTCGATAATGCAGCAAAAGTGCTCGACATCGAAAAAAGAAAAAAATACTACAATGAATACCAACAGATAGTATATGACCAAAAGCCGATGTTATATTTGTATTCTCCGGTTACAATAATTGCGATAAGGGATAAACTCGGAAATATAGCCCCCACTCCTCTTGGCGGTACAACACATAACATAGAGGAAATTTATATCAAATGAACATATTTGCATACGCACTAAAAAGAACAATACAGGCCATTCCGCTTTTGATTATCGTGTCGATTATAAGCTTCACAATAATCAAGCTCAGTCCTGTTGATCCTTTGGCTGAGCTAAAACTCAACCCGAATATCACCCCTCAAACCCTTGCCTTGGAAAAACAGCGACTTGGGTTAGATTTGCCTTTTTATCAACAATACGTGAGATGGGGATGGAATTTTCTGCAAGGAAACCTTGGGATTTCAACATCCGGCGAACCTGTGATAAACCGCCTGATGGAAAGAATTCCAAACACTTTGCTTTTATCTTTTACGACGATATTTATGACATGGCTTGTGGGTATTCCGCTTGGAATATATGCAGCACTCAACTGGCGAAAGCCAATTGACAGGGCAATGACCATACTATCTTCTGTCGGAATGGCGATACCGTCGTTTTTCTTTGCGCTGTTGCTTTTGGTTTTTGCCGTAAAAACAGGGCTATTTCCTGTCGGTGGGCTCACAAGTGTCGGATTTGAAAACTTTTCACTACCTCATAAAATACTCGACATCATACACCATTTGATACTTCCGACAACTGTTTTGTTCACTATTTCTTTAGCAAGCCTACAACGGCAAGTAAGGGGGAATCTCCTTGATGTTTTGGAATCTGATTATGTCAAACTCGCAAAAGCAAAAGGACTAAGCGAAAACACAGTTGTATACAAACACGCCCTAAGAAATGCCATAAACCCTATGGTAACACTTTTGGGGTTTGAATTTGCATCTCTTCTAAGCGGTGCAGCCCTGACAGAATACGTCTTTCAATACCCGGGGCTTGGCAGATTAGTACTTGAAGCTGTTATGAAATCAGACATTAACCTTGTTATGGCATCATTAATGATAGGCTCAATTATGCTGGTTTTGGGAAACTTGATAGCTGATATTTTGCTCAAAATAGTTGACCCAAGGATAGGAGAGGGCTAATGTTCAACAAAGCTGACAACACTCTTATCAAAAAATTAAAAAAAGACAAATTGGCTCTTCTTGGAATTTTTGTTTTGAGCTTTTTATATTTGACTATTTTATTTGCTTCTTTTATTGCTCCATACAGCTCGACTTTTGCTGTCAGAAACCTGTCTTACGCACCGCCAAGCAAGGTTTTTACGGTGACATCAGACTACAAACTGTCTCGTCCTTACACATATAATTACATAAGAGAATTCAATCCCGAATCATATTCTGTTGATTACAAATTAGATCGCTCAAAAAAATACTACGTTCGTTTTTTCACAAAAGGTGAACCGTACAAAATTCTTGGAATAATTCCATCTGACAGACATCTTTTCGGAGTAGAAAACGGCGGCAATATTTTTCTTTTAGGAACAGATATCAAGGGCCGTGACAACTTTTCGAGGTTGCTATTTGGTGGCCAAATATCACTGACCATAGGATTTTTAGCCTTGTTCATATCATTCCCGATAGGTATGTTATATGGAGGGATATCAGGATATTTTGGCGGAAAAATTGACTCTCTTATGATGCGATTTGCAGAAGCTATTATGTCGATACCGAGTTTTTATCTTTTGATTATACTGGCTGCTGTTTTGCCTGCAGGAATGAGCTCAATACAAAGGTTCTCGATGATTACGGCAATATTGGCTTTTATCGGATGGGCAGGCTTTGCGAGGGTAATAAGAGGTATGGTCCTCTCCATAAAAGAGCAAGAATTTGTCGAAGCCTCACGTTCAATAGGCGCGGGCTCGTTAAGAATAATAACAAAACACATACTTCCTCAAACATTAAGTTATGTTATTGTTGCGATAACGCTGTCAGTCCCAGGGTATATTCTTGCAGAATCCGGATTAAGCTTCTTAGGCCTTGGCATACAACAGCCTGATGCCAGCTGGGGTAATATGCTCAAAGAAGCCCAAGAATACGTAAATATTCTTTATCGACCTTGGCTTTTAACACCGGGTTTGCTTATTTTTATTGCAGTATTATCATTTAACTTAGTAGGTGATACAATAAGAGATATCCTAGATCCAAAAAGCAATACGAGATAATAGAGGAAATTTAAATGCACGAGATCCACTCTTACCTTTTGGGATATACAATGCCTGATATGCTAATCAGACTTTGTGTTTCTGCAATACTTGGCTTTGCAATCGGTTTTGAAAGAGAATACACAAGCAAATGGGCAGGTATAAAGACCCACATGCTTGTAGCTTTAGGGTCTACTGTTTTCACCATATTATCAATATACTCTTTCCCAAAAATCGCCGTAACAGGCGCAGTAATGTGTGTTGGTGATCCATCAAGGGTTGCGGCGCAAATACTCACAGGTATTGGCTTCATCGGAGGGGGGACGGTTCTTCGGCATGGTGTGTCGGTCTATGGACTTACCACTGCAGCAAGTCTTTGGATTGCAGCAAGTATAGGTATGGCCGCAGGTACCGGGGATTTTGATATAGCAGTTTCAGCAACAGTAATTTCGGTGATTGTTCTTGTAGCCTTTAGAAAATTCCAAAACGAATTCATCAAACCCAAAATCAAAACACATGTCCCCGTCAAAGTATCCTTGATTACCAAAGAAGAAAATGCACAAAATATCATTGATCACATAACTCACAACTTTGAGCACATACTTGAACTCAAAAAAAACAAATACCACCACGAAGAAGAGGCCTGTCGTATCATTGCCAAAATAGATATAATCGACAAAGACCCGGTAAAAAAAGTCTACAAAATGTTCAACAAAATAGACTCAATAGAATCCTTATCCATAGAGCAGGACTTACATGAATAACAAAACGCCTACAAAAAAACCAAAAGAAATAATTATCAATTATTTAAAAATAGCAAAATCAAAAGTTAGTGAGTTTGTTACTTTTGTTACCGAAAAAACAAAAATGGATAGAAAACAGGCCAAACTTGTCATAACGATTGTTATTTTGATACTTGTTTCACTAATTGATATATTATGGCTGGTTATCCCCTATCACCCCAAGGACAAAACCACCAATCAAGCGGAATATAAAATGGAAGATATCCCTGAGTTGGTCAACAAATATCAACAAATTATCTCAAAAGATCCTAAAAACTTCAAAGCACATTATGAACTCGGAAAAATATATCTGTTCGTAAAAGAAAGAGAAAAAGCAAAAGTTGAATTCTTTTTGGCATTAGAAAATGCACCAAAAGATAATTATTCGGCCAGTTTTGCCATAACAAAGCTCTACATTGAAGAAAAATCGCCTGAAATGGCAGAAAAAATGATAGATACGGTAAACTACAGCAACCTAACAAAAGAAGATTTTTTACAAAAAGCTGACCTTCTCTTTGAAATATCAAAGATTTACTACGGACAAAATAAATTTAATGAATCATACAATACTCTGCAAGAATCCTACAATGATTATGCCCAAAGCAACAGTACAGAAAAGCTTGAACTTGCCAAAACAGATATGATAGCTCTACTTGTTGATATGGCAGATCAAGCATACTACGTACAAAAAAACCCCACAAAAGCAGTGGTTTATCTTGATAATGCACAAAAAATAAAAGAAAATCCTTGGGCATACGCCAGAATGGGGTATTTATTCTTTGAGAATCCACGTCTTTCAGCAGAATACTTTGACAAAGCATACAGCTTTACACCGAGCTCCGTCAATTTGGAGATTTTTATCTATACCTTGGCACAGGCTATAGAACAGTGTAAAGCACTTAATTTAGATTCGGATAAATCCTACTACAGAGGAGTTTTAGAACGTGTAAGAAGTGAGAACTTGTCCGCAAAAATACAAAATAAAATAATTCTTACCAATATGGAAGGACTGTTTGAAAAGCAGGCAAACACGGATGATTATCTGCCTTTAATTTATTTTGATATACACAATGCAATGGAAAAAACACCAATAAATTATTTAAAAGTAAGAGCTGTATTTGTAGATATAAATGCAAAAATAATCGGACACAGAGATATGATTATTATCAATGCAATCAACCCTTTAAACCCGCAAAAATCCGTGACAAATATAAGGATGGAAGCTAACCGCACAATCAAAGGTTCAGAGCTGCCAAACAATGTATACACAGTCTTATTGTACATTTCAAAGGACAGACCCGACTCATGGTCTTATGCCGCAAGCAAAATGATAAGA
Organism: Candidatus Gastranaerophilales bacterium; assembly: GCA_028694275.1. Classification (GTDB taxonomy): domain Bacteria; phylum Cyanobacteriota; class Vampirovibrionia; order Gastranaerophilales; family CAJFVJ01; genus JAEWLZ01. The sequence continues at coordinate 3,412 of JAQUTS010000022.1, read as the reverse complement.
TAAGTATGAATAAATTGTTACAATTCAAATAAGAAAATTCGCATCTTATTTGACTATATTTTTTTAAAAAAAATCTAAAATAACTCAAAGAACGTCCTAATTAATCTATTTTATTAAAAAAACAATATAGATTAATTGTACGTTAGACACTTATTAGGTATTTCAAAGAAAGGCATCTGCTAGCAATTTTTTGTTATCAGTTGTTTTAATTAGCCCAGAATGCTGATATGATTGATAAGTTCACAGATGATCAAAAAACAGGTAGAAAATAGCTTAATTAACCTCAGTCGGCTTTTAGATTGACTTTTGTATGTTGGAGAAATTAACTTGCAAATAAATGCAATTAACAATAGTGTCATAAAACACCGTAACAATCAGAAAAACGAAAACGATGCGCCACCTTCCTTCAAGGGAGAAGGCGGTCTTTTAATGTCATTATCAAAACCGTTGCAAAAATTTGACGCAAATCCTATTTTAGGGGTTATATTTTTGGATGTCATATCAGCAATTGCACCAAATACAATTATAGACACAATAGACAGAAACCCTGTGCAAGGTTTTGAAACATTCAGAAGAGAATCATCAGGCCTTGTTATCAACTGTTTGTTGCCTGGTTTATTGGTTGGTGCTGCTGCTTGGGCTGCGAAAGGTGCTGTTTTAGGTGATGAGTTCAAAGACCTGAATGCACACAAAATATACGCAGGCAAAGACACTCTTGAAGCAAGTGCTGATATTTGGAAAAAGACCTCAAAAGGCAAATCAAAAGAAGAACAGCTAAAAGAATTCATTCATATGAGCTTTGATGAGAGAATAAAACCTAACAGTCAATCAAGAATGGCCCTTGATATAGACAAAACAGAAATCATAAAACAAAAAAATAATGCTGTTGATGAACTTGCAAAAGCAATCATAGAAACATCCAAAGACAAAAAAGGAAAATTCGGCATCGAAAACAAAACCCTTAATGATCTTCACCAAAAACTGGCAACAATTTATGGCCAATCAAAAGGACTTGAAGTCAAAAAAGCTGACGGAAAAACATTCACAACAGGAATGAAAAATTACATCCGAGACACTTATGCTCTTGGAAAAACCTTCTTGGATGAAAAAGTAACTCACGGTAATATAGATACTTTGGCGAGCAAACTCAAAAAACTCAACAGAGTTAAGAGTATTATTACAATGGCCGGAGTCGGCACGCTTGCTTTGTCTATGCAAGCTATTAACAGAAAAATCACGGAAAAAACATCCGGCAGAAAAGGCTACTCGGGTTACAAAGACCTAAGCATAAGTAACGAAGATATTGAAGAAAACAAAAAGAAACTAAGCGTAGGCAAACTGCTTTCTTCCGCTTGGTTTACAAGTTTGGCATTTGTCAGCATGGGCAGACCGAACAAAAGCACCTGGGACTTTGCAGCACCTACTACAACAATGAACCAAGCAAGAACACTAAGCCTTGCAACAGATGTGGGACGTGTAAATGCTGCAGATGACAAAAATGAGCTAAAAGACACCACAGCAAGAGATACGGTAATTTTTATGAACTTGTATGTGCTTGGTGACTATGTACAAAAGGGCGTTGTGGAATTAGCACAAAAGCTTCATAAAAATAAAACGGGTGAAGACCTGAATTTGATGAACGAATCCCAAAAAATCAACAAAGATGATAATCTTTTCAAAAAAATAGGTAAATGGGTCAAAGGTAAGTCCATCAAATCGTTTGAAGAAATTGAAGGGACCACTACAAAAGAAAATGCAAAAAATCTTTTACTAAGAAAGAAAATAGTAACAGGTGCTAACTTGGCAGGAATCGGATACTCTCTTGTTGCGCTTGGAATTTTTACACCAATTATGATTGCAAAAATGACAAATAAAAACAGAGAAAAACAGTTAGCAAAATTGAACGTAACCCCGCCTGCTGCCACTCAAGACGATAGCAAAAAATCTGACACTATCGCCTCAAAATCAACGAGCACGAAAAAAGATGATGGAGAGAAAAAGACGGCAAAGCTTTTCGACAACTTTAAAAATTAATATTTGTTAATAAAAAAATAAAAATTTAAGCAATTTTCTCTATGTAATGTCTTTAAAAATAAGTCGGTTTAATGTGTAAGGAAGTTTTAACGAGTAAATGATCGTAACAAATGATAAAAAATATACGCCAGCAAGAACAGCATTTGGTAATGCTTATCTTAATGCGTCTATGAACTTCTTTGCAACAAACCAAGCTCTTGGCGCGTCAGCCACAGATTTGGGATTCATGGTCATACCAAGAACAGCCGTTGATATGACTCGCACCCCTGAAGCAGGTATTGAAACAGGAAGAAGAGAGCTTGCAAGCTGTCTTTTATACGCAGGCATGGGATTTTTTGGCCTTGGTGCAGCTCACTTGGTAGGTGCATTATCTGACATCAAAAAATTCGGAAAAGAAATACACAAAGTTACAGCAGGAAGCCAAGCTGTTGAATCACTTGGCTCTGTATGGAACGACTCACTCCAAAAACACGGAAGAGATCTTTCGGTAAGCGGAACAAAAGAAAAAGTAGTAAAAAGCTACGTTGAAACTATTTTTGACTCTGTTACAGGCCTTGATGGTGAAAAACAAGTACCTTTAAGCAATAAACCTGAACTAAAAAAAGAAATAGTAGAAGAATTCAACAAATTATTATTCGATGGCAAAACTCACAAAATAGAAGACAAAGAGCAAAAAACAAAACTTATCAGAAAAATCATTAAAGCTACAGGCTCAGGCGAGCACCTCACATTAAACGTAAAAGGCCAAGAAGCCTTGAAACTAAGTGCAAAAGACTTATTAGACAATACTTATTCTCTAGGGCATACATTTATGCAGGATAAGGTTGCCGACACATTCAAACAAACCGACAACATTAAAAACAACGAATTCATTAAATCGTTCAAAAAATTCAACTTCCGAAAAATGGCATAGGCCTAGGTGCAGTATCTGCTGTTGCTGTTGTTATGCAAGCAGCCAACAGGTATTTAACCAAAAAGAAAACAGGCTCTGATGGGTTCTGCGTTTACAAAGACTCAACAGGCGAAAAACCGAAAAAAGATGACTCTTTATTGTTCAAAGTCGAAAGAGGCATCGCCGCCCTTGGCATGGGGCTTTTTGCAGCCACAACAATAGTATCAGGCGATAAGGCAAAAGATGCAGGCAAAGGACTCATCAAAGACACATTAAGCAAATTCAAAAAAATCCCTAAAAAGCTTGAATTTAACAAACTGATGCCAAACATCAACCAATACAAGTATATTTATGGCGTAACAATCATCGGCAGAATGTTGGCAGCAAGCGATCAAAACGAACTAAGAGAAACAACCACTCGTGATATTCTCGGATTCACAAGCTGGCTAATCCTGGGCGATGTAGTAGCAAAAGCTATCGGCAAAC
>JAQUTS010000160.1 GCA_028694275.1 Candidatus Gastranaerophilales bacterium | reverse complement strand
CCAAGAACATTATATAGGAGTAGGAGCACTTCCTTCAAAAGATGTAATGGCTGAAATAACCTATCAAACACGTAAACGCACAGGACGTGGTGACATAGCATTTATTGGTGAAAAATGCGACACAAATAACAGATTTGAACAAATGGGATTTACTGCAGGTACAGATTATGGTGACTCCGGAAACAAAGATGGGGTTAAATGGGAAAGTAAGCAACAAGCTTGGAACAGCCACTATGCAACGGGCCCTGAAGTATCTAATGACAACGATTGTGAATCATACTATGATGATAAAGAACAAAAAATGCACGCAAGACTAAACCGAATGGAAGGATGCCTTTTTGGATATGAAAATATATCCGACAAACTTCCAACCTACATGCAAATGCACGATTTATTTCCACTTTCTCCTTATACAAGCACTCACGATGAAATGCTCCACAACAGAAGAAAAGGTAATGGCAAATCAGATGAGCATATTTATAATGTTTTTGATACATCAAACGCTGCAAAATGGTATCAACACGAAGTAAATCAAAAATTTCTTAACGCAATTTACATATAAATTAAAATTTACTTGATATAAAATTTTTAGCTGCCTATAATATAGTACAGTAATTATTAAATATTTAAACAGAGGTCACACAAAATGAAAAAAGAAATTCATCCGGATTATAAAAAAACCACTATAAAGTGCGTTTGCGGTAACGAAATCGAAACAGGCTCCGTTGCAGAAAATATTACAGTTGAAATTTGCAACCACTGCCATCCGTTCTACACAGGAAATCAAAAAATCGTTGATACTGAAGGACGTATCGAAAGATTCAAAAAACGTTACCAACAAAAATAGCTGTTTAAGCGTTATGTAATAATACATAACGCTTTTTAAATTACCCGCACTCAGCGGGTTTTTGCATAAATTAAGGGGAGCAAAATATGGAAAATGCTAAACAAGTGGAAGTAAAAGTCATTTCAAAACCTCAAAACATGCTAAAAACGGTCTACACCGCCTGCAGAACTTGTTATAGTGCAGATTCTCCCATCAACATCTATGAAAGCGAAAAAGCTCAAGATGAAGACAAAATGCTAAAACTTATTACAAGAGTCATTTCATCAGGTCACTACAGTACCATAGAGCATATTCAAGTGAGCTTTGCTATAAATAATATTTCCAGAGCATGCTCGCATCAGCTTGTTAGACACCGCCATATGTCTTTTTCCCAAAAATCTCAAAGATATGTAAAAGAAAAGGGACAATTCGATTATATAATTCCCCCTACGGTGGAATCTAACCCTGAGCTTACAGCCAAATTCAACAAATTTATGGAAAAAATCTCGGATTTTTATCAAGAACTTGTTGAAGCAGGAGTTCCTGCAGAAGATGCGAGGTTTGTTCTTCCTAATGCCTCCGTAACTTCTATGGTTGCAAGTTTAAACCTTAGAGAACTTATACACCTTGCAAATTTAAGACTTTGCACACGAGCACAAAAAGAAATAAGAATTCTGGTAAAAAAAATGTGCGATGAACTTGTAAAAGAAGAACCATGGCTCAAAGATTACCTTGTACCAAAATGCGAAAGATTAGGATTCTGCGACGAAGATAAATCTTGTGGTAGACTTCCTATAAAAGAGCTTGCCCTAAAAGGAAACTAAAAATGAAAGATATGTTAGATAAAATTCTTCAAATAGAAGAAAAATACACAGAACTCGGTCAAATTTTAAGCGACCCTGAAGTAATTCAGGATTACAACAAATTTAAAGACCTTTCTAAACAAAGAAAAGCAATGGAAGAAACCGTAGAAGTTTATCACAGCTGGAAAAACGCTGATGAAGCTTTAACAGAAGCTCAGGAACTTATCAAAGGAGAAAGTGATGAGTCAATGAAAGAGTTTTTGCGCGGTGAAATTGAATCAAATACAACAAAAACAGAAGAGCTTGAAGAAAGAATGAAGGTTCTTCTTTTACCTCGCGACCCGATGGATGATAAAGACATTATGCTTGAAATAAGAGGCGGAGCAGGTGGTGATGAAGCAAATATTTTTGCAGGCGACCTTGCGAGAATGTACATGCGTTACGCAGATAAACAAGGCTGGCAGACTCAAGTATTAAGCAAAACTGAATGCGAAGCAGGCGGCGTTTCAGAAATTATTATTTCGATGAAAGGCGACAGCATATATTCCAAACTAAAATATGAATCAGGTGTTCACAGAGTTCAAAGAGTACCGGCAACAGAATCTCAAGGAAGAGTGCATACATCAACCGCAACGGTAGCAGTAATGCCTGAAGTCGATGACGTTGAAATAGAAATTAATCCTAACGATATAGAAATGTCAACAGCTCGTTCAGGGGGTGCCGGCGGTCAAAATGTAAATAAAGTTGAAACTGCGGCAAGATTATTCCACAAACCAACAGGAATAATGATTTTTTGTACAGAAGAACGCTCACAGCTTCAAAATAAAGAAAGAGCAATGCAAATTTTAAAAGCAAAACTTTATGACCTTGAAGTTCAAAAACAAATGCAGGAGATTACCGATTTAAGGCGTTCTCAGGTTGGCTCAGGCGACAGGAGCGAACGTATCAGAACTTATAACTTCCCACAAGGAAGGCTAACCGACCACCGAATAGGTCAAAATCTTAATGTTTGGACAGTTATTGACGGCGATATAGATGAACTTTTAGAACTTTTGATGGCTCATGACCAAAAATTAAAACTCGAAAAATTGGCGGAAATAGGATAATGCAGGAGTTTAAGCATTATCCTGTTATGCTAAACGAGGCTGTCAACGCTCTTAACTGCACAGAAGGCAAGCTATACATTGATGCCACTCTGGGAGGCGGAGGATACAGCGAACTTATTTTAAAAAAAATAGGTTCCACAGGAAAGCTTATTTCGTTTGACGTCGATAAAGATGCTATTGAAGCCTCAAAAAAACGCCTGAAAGATTACAAAAATTTAACAATAGTAAACGATTCTTATACAAATATTAAGAATTATTTGCTAAAAAATAATATTGAAAAAATAGATGGTGGAGTTGTTTTTGACCTTGGAGCATCGTACCCTCAATTAACTTCTGACACTAGAGGTTTTAGCTTTTCACAAGAGGCACCTTTGGATATGCGATTCAATCAAAGTGCTGATTTTTCAGCATTTGACATTGTTAACACCTACAAAGAAGAAGAGCTCGTAAGGATTTTCAGCGAATATGGTGAAGAAAGATTTTCAAAAAGAATAGCAAAAAAAATCGTTGAAGAACGTAGAAATAAACAATTAAAAACAACAAAAGAGCTGGCTGACCTTATAATCAGTGCAACTCCAAAAATAAAATCCCGCATTCACCCTGCGACACGGGTATTTCAGGCTATTCGGATAGAAGTTAATGATGAATTAAGAAATATAAAAAATACTTTAAATGAACTGCTTACAATATTGTCTTTTGATGCTATACTGTCTGTGGTGACATTTCACTCGTTAGAAGACAGAATCGTCAAACGATTTTTCAAATACAATTCTAACAGGTGTAATTGCCCGCCATATCAGGCTATTTGCAATTGTCCGTCGCCAAAATTAGAGATTAT
>JAQUTS010000159.1 GCA_028694275.1 Candidatus Gastranaerophilales bacterium | reverse complement strand
AGTAATGAAAATAAGAGATTATAAAATCCAAAACGTCAAATTCAAAGGAGAAGGCGCAATGCCTTTCGTTGAGCTTGACAATAATTGTTTCAAAACAGGCATAGAAATTCTTGTTAAAATCCCTGAAAACTACCAAAATATCCTCAAAAAAGCCTGGGGGAATGCATACAAAAATCCGATTGATTACGCCAAGGCTGCTTTGAACAAAAAATCCGACTTTCTTGCCGTCAAATTCAACCTCAATGAAGATGACATCAAAGACGGAATCGAAAAATACACAGAAATCCTAAAAAATATCGAATCAATCTCGACAAAACCACTCATTATAACAGGTTCAGAGACGGATGAAATTGATGAAATAATCCTGCCTGAGTTGATCCAAGCCCTTGAAAAACCTGCAATAGTCGGCAGTGTGAATGAAAAAACCTACAAAAAAATCATACCCCACTGCCAAAAACACTTGGTAATAGCAAGAACGCCGATTGATATAAATTTGGCAAAAGAATTAAACATTTTGATAGCGGATACAGATTTTGACCTAAACAAAGTCCTTATTGACACCACAATAGGCGCATTGGGATATGGCCTTGATTATGCATACAGTGTCATTGAGCGCATTAAACAAGCTGCTCTTGATGGTGATGAATACCTAAATATGCCTATAATTTCTTTTGTCGGTGATGAAGTTTGGAAAACAAAGGAAACAAAATCCCAAGACTACACAGCCTCTTGGGGAAAACTTGAAGAACGCGCGATAATATGGGAAATTGCGACAGGCGGGGCATTTATGTCAGCGGGAAGCAATATTTTGGTGGTAAGGCACCCAAAAACTCTATCGACTTTAGACAAATTAATTTCAAAAGGTTAACAAATGGCACTTACAGGATTACAGATTTTCAAAATGCTCCCGGGTGGCAAAAAAGAAAAAGAAGCCAATTGCAAAAAATGTGGCTTCCCAACCTGTATGGCCTTTGCAATGAAGCTTGCCAAAGGTGAAATCTCAGTCGATGAATGCCCATATATGTCATATAGCCTAAAAAACCTTTTGGATGAACAAAAACGCCCTGCACAATATGAATATGCCTACGGAACCCCAAAAGGCCAGGTAAAAATAGGCGGAGAAACCGTACTTTTCCGTCATGAAAAAACATTTCACAACCCTACAATAATCGCTGTAAACCTAAAATCATCCGATGAATACTTCAGACAAAAATTCAAAAAAATCAGAAACTACAACATCGAACGAGTAGGGGAAACTTTTGGAATAAATTCGATTAATTTGATTGATGACGATGAAAGCTTTATTGAAAAAGTTAAATTTTTGGCAGACAAAAACATCCCGGTAATTTTGAGTTCATCCTCATCAAAACGCATATCTGATGCGCTCAAAGTAACAGGATTGAACAAACCTATCATCAACTTGGCATCCAAAAACTTATCAACAATAGTCAAAATTCAACAAAAATTTGATGTCATTGTAACCATAAATGCCAAAAGTTTTGAAGAATTAAAGAAAAAATCTAAAGAATTCAAAGCATTAGGAGGAAAAAAAGCCGTTTTAATGCTTACAACTTCTCTTTCAAAGCCGTTTGAATTTGTAAAAGATATGACAAAAATCAGACAACTCGCAATGCGTGATAAAGACGAAAATTTTGCATATCCAATTATGACGCAAATCAACTTCTCTTTTGACAAGTACTATGATGCTCTCTTGGCCTCTATCTCGCTTTGCAAATACTCAAACATCATCGTACTACCCGAGATGGATGAAGCAATAATCACAGCCTTATTCACATTGAGTCAAGGACTATACACTGACCCGCAAAAACCTCTTCAAGTGGAAGCCAAACTATACGAAGTCGGAGAACCCGATGAATATTCGCCTGTTTTTGTCACAACCAACTTTGCACTGACATATTTTGCGGTAGTCACAGAGATAGAAAGCCTCGATAAAGGTGCGTATTTAGTCATTACAGATTCTGATGGAATGAGCGTATTAACAGCATGGTCAGCCTCCAAACTCACAGGCGAAATCATCGCAAAAGCAATAAAAAACAGTGATCTTGAGTCAAAAATCAAACACCGTGATTTGATTATCCCGGGATTTATAGATGTACTAAAAGATGAAATAAACCTCGAACTTCCCGATTGGAACGTTGTAATAGGGCCAAATGAAGCTGCTGATTTATTAAAATTCTTAAAAACATACAAAGCCACCGAGATAACTTCATAATTCCCTTTCCTTGGATACAATTGTTAATAGATAATTAATTTTGGGCAAGTAGCAAAATGTTTGGGTTACAATAAAATTGTAGCTAAAAAGGTATGAAAAACTATGTGGAATTATTCAGAAAAAGTAATGGATCACTACCGCAACCCTCGTAATGTCGGAACGATTGAAAACCCATCAGCCGTTGGCACCACAGGGAATATAAGCTGCGGAGATTCCTTAACATTATATTTGAAAATAGATGAAAACGGATTAGTAACAGATGCCAAATTCCAAACTTTCGGATGCGGATCTGCGGTTGCTTCATCAAGTATTTTGACAGAAATGATTATCGGCAAAACCATTGAAGAAGTCCAAAAAATTACAAATAAAGACATCGCAGAAGCCCTAGGCGGACTTCCTGCACAAAAACTTCATTGCAGCGTTATGGGTAAAGAAGCCCTTGATGACGCTCTCGCAAACTACTTAGGGGTAAAACCTCAAGAAGATGACAGAGTAATCTGCAAATGTTTTGATGTAAAAGAAAGCCACTTAAGGCAAGTAATCAAAGAAAATAATCTTGATACGCTTGAAAAAATCCAAAACTATACAAAAGCTTGCAGCGGATGCCAACATTGCCGTGAAGATATTGAAAAGGTGATGAGAGAAGAACTTGGTATCGGTGATGAAACCACTGTAAAAAAAGAAGAAAAACCACTTACAAAAACTCAAATGATTTTGAAAGTTAACAAAATTCTTGAGAATGACATCGCAGAAGAATTAAGAAAAGACGGTGGAGATATCGAACTTGTCGATGTAGATGATAATGTAGTTTATGTGAGACTTCAAGGCCACTGTAAAATGTGCCCAAGTAGCACTTTGACATTGAAAAATTTCGTTGAAAAAGTTCTAAAAGAGCATATTTCTCCATCCATAGAGGTTGAACAGGTAGAATAATGGAAAAAATAATATACGTTGATAATAATGCAACAACACAAGTAGACCCTGAGGTCATAAATGTAATGCTTCCCTACTTTGGTGAAAAATACGGGAACCCCTCAAGTATACACGCTTTTGGGGGGCAAATAAGCAAAGATATTGAACATGCAAGAGAACTAGTAGCCGATCTTGTCGGGGCCAGTAACCCACGAGAGATAATTTTTACAGGTTCAGGTTCTGAAAGTGCAAATATGGCCATAAAAGGTACTTTGCTAAACACTCAGCACAAACACCTTATCACAACAAAAGTTGAGCACGCCTGTGTTATGAACACGTACAAATGGCTTGAAAAAAGAGGGTACCACATAACCTACATCGGAGTGAATTCTGAAGGCGAAATTGACCTTGAAGAGCTCAAACAAAGCATTGCCGAAAACACAGCGCTTGTAAG